>JAHHOC010000028.1 GCA_018677115.1 Arenicella sp.
GACTTGGACATTTTCTGCACGCCGTCGAGGCCTTCGAGAATCGGCACCGTTAATATGGCCTGCTGGGCAACGCCGTAGGCTTTTTGAATTTCCCGCCCCACCAGCAAATTGAACTTCTGGTCGGTGCCGCCCAACTCTACATCGGCCTGCATCACCACCGAGTCGTAGCCCTGCGCCAGCGGATAGAGGAATTCATGAATCGCGATCGGCTGGTTGGCGGCATAGCGGTTGCTGAAATCATCACGCTCGAGCATGCGTGCCACCGTGTAGTTGGCTGCCAGCCGGATCATGTCGGCTGAACTCAGTTGATTCATCCACTCGGAATTAAAACGCACCCGGGTCTGATCGGGGTCAAGAATCTTGAACACCTGCTGCTGGTAAGTTTGGGCATTGCGCTGGATCTCGTCCTGGGTCAGCGGTGGGCGGGTGGCGCTCTTGCCGGTGGGGTCGCCAATCATGCCGGTAAAGTCGCCGATCAGAAACGTCACTTCGTGACCCAACGTCTGAAACTGGCGCAGCTTATTGATCAGCACCGTGTGACCCAGGTGCAGATCCGGCGCAGTGGGGTCAAAGCCGGCTTTAACCTGCAACGGTTTGCCGGTGCCGAGCTTGGCCTCGAGTTCCGCCTGCGGAATGATTTCGTCGGCGCCGCGCAGCAATTGCTGCATCATAGCGGATACTTGTTGTGACACGATGTTCTCTTTTTCTTAAATTGCAAACTGTGGGCGCAAGACTAACGGCATAGCCTGTGACTGACAAGTAAAACCCCAGTAACTGGCAAGTAAAACAATAGCCGCGGAACCAACCACAACGCAGCCAATCAGAGGGTTAGAGATATATTATGCATGCGCGTTTCGGCGCCGGGACCAAGATGACAAAATGTAAAAATAATGGCTGAATCGGCAAATGATCTTTGCAAATTTTGGCGTTACATTGCAAAATGTCGGACGACTGTCGTGTATCAGCGACATCGACAATAAAAACCCGATAAAAATCAAAATTTAAGCTCCCTGAATTAAAGTCCCGACAAAGATTGCGCAGATAATCATATCCCTCAACTATGCCGACAGATTTGTTAACCCGTTCGCGCGCGAACAAATACCCCCAAAGCCCGCAGATTAAGAAGCGCCACTGGTGCCTGGGCAGCGCGGTGATATTGATTGGCAGCTGGATCACCCACACCACCACGGCGACTATCAGTGATGGTTCGATGCAGCGGGAGCGAGCCTTGTTTGAAGAGATTGCAGAGTCGCCGGTTGAGTCTGCAGAGGCGCCCGCGGCGATTGCCAGAAGCGGTGCCCTGCTGGCCGATGAACTGGCGCTGGACGAATCGACACTGGTGCCGCTGGCACAGGCCACCGTGCCGACCGAGGAACCGTTGCGCGAGACCCGTTATAAAGTGCGCCGCGGGGACACCATTGGCGGCATCTTCAAGAAGCTCGACCTGGATCTCGACCTGCCGTACAAAATCAGTCAGCATGACACAGCCAGGCAGCTGGTGTCGCTGTCGATCGGGCGTGAGCTGGTGTTTAAGTCGAGTGATGCTGGCTTGAAGGAACTGCACTACCCGGTTAACAAATTGCAGCGCATGGTGGTGGCCTTTGCCGACGACGAGATTTACAACGCGGAAATAGCCGACCTGCCATTCGAAGTGGAACGCCGCACCATGGCCGCCGAGATCAACAGCTCATTATACGAAGCCGCGCTGGCCGAAGGCTTAAACAATGGCATGGTGATGGAAATGGTGCGGATCTTTGGCTGGGATATAGACTTTGTGCAGGACATCCGCGCCGGCGACAGCTTCAGCCTGATTTATGAAAACTATACGTTGCAAGGTGAGAAACTGGCCGATGGCGACATTCTGGCGGCGGAATTTACTACCCAGAACCGTACCTATCGCGCGATCCGCTTTGTTGACGCGGACGGCAATACCAGTTTCTATAATCCGCAGGGCGAAAGTATGCTGGGGACCTTTCTGCGTTCGCCGGTTGAATTCAGCCGCATTTCGTCACGCTTCGGCAACCGCAAACACCCGATTTCAAAGAAGTGGCGCAAGCACAAAGGCGTGGACTATGCCGCTTCGCGCGGTACGCCGATCCGCGCCACCGCCGATGGCAAGGTTATCCTGGCAGGCAGGAACGGCGGATACGGCAAGACCGTGGTGCTGCGTCATGCCGGCCGCTTCAGCACCCTTTATGCGCATATGAACGGCTACGCCAAAGGCATCCGCAACGGCACACGGGTTAAGCAAGGTGATGTGATCGGCTATATAGGCACTACCGGTTACTCAACCGGCCCCCATCTGCACTATGAGTTCCGCGTGGACGGCGTGCATCGCAATCCGCTCACCTATAAAACGCCCAAAGCATCTGCGGTAAAACCTGAACATCGGGCAGCATTTGCCGC
>JAHHOC010000033.1 GCA_018677115.1 Arenicella sp.
CCTTCAAGGCTACTTCCCAATCGGGGAGCGCTATGTGAAACACTTTATAGAGCTTGCTGTTATCCAACACGGAAAATGCCGGGCGTTTTGCCGGTGTTGGATATTGCTCAGTTGAAATCGGCATAACTTCGACGCCATCGATGCCGTGCTGCGAAAAAATTTGGTTGGCAAATTCATACCAGGACGTTTGTCCCGCGCAACTGAAATGATATATGCCCTGCTGTTCGAGCGGAATTCCACCTTGCTGGCAAATAATATCGACCAGCGATTTGGTGGCGTTGGCAATACTGCCGGCAAAAGTCGGAGCGCCCACCTGATCGGCAACAACCGTCAACTGGTCGCGGGTTTCAGCCAATGCCAACATGGTCCGGTAAAAATTCTTGCCGTGGTTTGAATAGACCCAACTGGTGCGCAAAATAATGGCGGGAGCAGCAGCGTGCAGAATCGCCTGCTCACCCTGATATTTGCTACGACCATACACTCCGCTGGGAGATGCAGGGGCGTCTTCAGAATACGGCTCGCTGGCGTCTCCGGAAAACACATAATCGGTTGAAAAGTGGATCAGCGGCGTCATTGTGTCATGGCAAAATTGTGCCAGCTCAGCCACCGAATCACAATTAATCCTTGTCGCCAGCTCAGCTTCCTGTTCAGCCAGATCCACTGCCGTATAAGCGGCGGGGTTTATGATCAAATCTGGCGCATATCCATCCAATGCCGCTCGTACAGACTGCGGCCTGGATAAATCGATGCTGTCGCGCCCGGCAACCAGCAGAGAATAGTCGTCGCGCAAGGCGCGTTGCAGGTAGGTGCTGACCTGCCCATTGCTGCCAATGATTAAGACAGTTTTCATTGAATTGAATTACCTATACGCTGAGCGGCGGGAGATCTTTAAGAAGCGGGGCTACGGCATCTTTCGCAGACAGAGAGGGATTCTCGATCGGCCATTCGATACCGATTTCGGGGTCATTCCACAACAAGCTTCCTTCCTGTTCAGGGGCATACAAGGTGGTACATTTATACACCACTTCAGCGCTCTCGCTGGTCACGCAAAAACCATGTGCAAACCCTTCAGGCACATACAATTGCTGCTTGTTGTCTTCATTGAGGTAGCAGCCGTACCACTGCCCGAAACTGGCAGAACCAGCCCGTATATCAACCGCCACATCATATATTTCACCACGTATGACGCGCACCAGCTTGCCTTGCCATTGTGGGCATTGATAGTGCAATCCGCGCAGTACCCCATAGCTGGATTTGGAGTGATTGTCCTGCACAAACTCGGTTGGCAGGCCAAGCTCAACGGCTTTGCCCTGATTGTAGGTTTCCATGAAGAAACCACGGTCATCACCAAACACCGTGGGTGTCAGCAGTATGACGCCTTCAAGATTAGTTTTTTCTACTTGCATGGATAATCGATCAGCAATATGTTGCGCCGAATTGTAACGCGCGAGCCCGGCAAAACCTACTTATTGGAGACAATCTAATTCTACAGGCCGACTGATGATTTCCATTGCTGGCGTTTTGCCTCCGCCTCGTCGCCGAAGAAAATCATGCAAGCCTCTTTCAGTCCAGGTGCCTCGGCAATGTCCGCCGCACGCACTACCTGGGTGATTTTAGAGCGCCGACGAAGAAAATCATCCAGCTTGGTTATCATTTCATGACGTGCGGTGTACTCCACTTCACAGCGCAGATACTCAGCATCTTTCATTAAACGTTCGGCCTGCTGGGGATTCATGCGAATCTCCTCCAATAATTCCAGCGCATTACCTCCATAACGGCGCCACAGGCGGTCGGTGAGCAATTCTGAAGAGCCGTCAACTGTGTACGAATTCAAATCCATAGCCTCCGCCTGGCGATAAAACTCATCGCGGATCTGTTCGCCATCCTCTCCATACCATTTGAAAGTTCTGTGCCGCAGTTCAATCCCCATTTTATTCACCAGCGCAGCAACTTCATTACCGATATTTATACAGTCCGTGGTCTTTCCCCCGAAAATACTCAGGTGACAATCGTCCTTGTTGGTTTCAATAGCATGTTTGCGGGACAGCTTGACCCAATCGGCAATACCATCGCCGCCTTTTTGCGCTAATGGCCTGACGCCACATCGTTCGGCGATGATGTCACTTTTGTCGAGTGGCTTTTCCAAATTAAGCAGTGAATTAATATTATCTAATACAAATTGCCTATCCTCATCCGTGACCTTAACCGCAGGATCATCAACCTGGGTATCAGTGGTGCCGACACAAGTTCTGTTGCCCATCGGAATGACAAAAAACAACCTTCCGTCACTGGCAAAAAAAGCCAGTATCCGATCACTGTCACTCACTTTATCGACAATCAGGTGAATGCCTTTGGAAAACAGGTGACGGTGTTCGGTATGCTGACCTGACATTCGGTTATGATTATCGACATAAGGCCCGCAGGCATTAATCAACACTCTTGACCTTATTTCAAAACGCTCCCCGCTGAGCGTATCGCGTGCCGCAATATGCCATATTTTGTTTTCCCTGAGCGCACCAACAGATTCGACATAATTTGCTGCCACGCAGCCATAGTCCATGCTGCTGCGCACAAAGCTGAACACAAATCGTGCGTCATTATCGTAATGGTAAGCATCAGAATATTCAAAGCCGCCGCGGGCAGATTCGGTATTGATGGCAGGTTCGCTGATATTCAGCTGCCGTGCATTTAAATAGGTTGGAGCGCGGGTAAAAAACCGACCAATCGCCCAGTAAAGAATGGTGCTGAGATAAAGCACAAAAGGCGGCCACCGAAACCCTTTGGCAATGGTGGTCAGAAAACGGATCTCCCTGACCATCGAAGGATAATTACGCATTAACTGGTTGCGGCTCTTGCACAAGTCGTTGACCAGAAAAAATTCCAGGCTTTCGAGGTATTTGATGCCCCCCCAGGCAAGATTGGATGAATTGGAGCTGGTCAAACCGGCAAAATCACCACGATCAATCAGGGCGACCTTGGCACCCTTTCCAGCCAAAGCAGCGGCGGACACAGCACCATTGACGCCGCCCCCTAAAACCAGCACATCAAAAATGGTATCGGGGTCTCGCAGTCTTTCTATATTGCTCTTTCTTAGTTCCATCTTTGGATTGCATCGATGACGCGGGATAGATCGCCAATTATATCTCGGTGGGAGGCATGACACACGCTCCTCTCGGTTTAGTTACCAAAAGTTACGCTTGTCGGTAGGGCGTGTGTTGTTTTTGGGATTGATTGAGCCTTCAGCGCAAGAAGCTATGCTTCTGTTCGCGCAGCGAACTTCGCGAATAAAGAGAAAGACCATTAAAAAAGCCCTGCGCTAAGAATGTCATTCGTTAGGCATTTATCTTTGTGCAAGGGATGTATTCGTCCCATCCATGGGACTCACCCCTTCGGTGCTGCTCTCTATTGAGC
>JAHHOC010000034.1 GCA_018677115.1 Arenicella sp.
GCACGAACATGAGTCGCTCGGCGACGAGAAAAAGAGCAAAGGCAATTGATGCAGTGCCTATCATCACGGCACGAAATATAAGCGATAAATCCGGCAATGAAACAAAGCGCCACTCACCTCTATGCACGCCGATAAACAAATTTGTGACCGCCTGAACGCTGACCACTACCGGCAATGTGTAGACAGCACTGGTAAGAAACTCCGGTGGAATCGCCTCCAGGTTGTAGCGCAACCAGTACGCGCCTAACCAGGCAACCGGAATAACCAGAATGTCGTGCAGCACAATACGCCAGCGATACAATAGTGTGGTAAGCGACTTGATAATATTTCGTCGAGTGTTGATCTTGGCAGTCAAGAGATTGTTCCGGCGGCTAATTACCTAATTTTTAGACCGAAGTGTGAGCCACGCAGCGCCACACAAAAGCAGCAACTCAAGCACCACACAAAGCCATATAATATCACGGTAGAGCAAGCTGATAGTTGCGAACAGGGAACATATCAACATTACCGCAATCATTAGCAGAACAATCCTGTCGTGGGCAACTCCCCGATTGGCAAGGCGTTGGTAATAATGCGTGCGGTGTGGCAACCAGAATTTCTCGCCACGCGCAATTCTGGCGCATAATGTAACACTGGCGTCCAGTACAAAAACGCCGAATAACAAGACAAAGCTGATTACCGGTAAACCATATCGATGACTGGCGATGATGATCATCGTGGCAAAAAAAGCACCCAGGGTGATGCTCCCAACGTCACCCAGGAATATTTTTGCAGGGCGCCAGTTGTGTAGCAAGAATCCATAACTGGCGGCGGCAGTCACAAAACAAATCAGGGCCAGGCCCTGATCACCAAACTGCCACAACCAAAAACCTATGGTCAGGGCAGCGATGATGGTCTGTGAGGCAGCAAGTCCGTCCATGCCGTCCATGAAATTGTATAAATTTGCGAACCACAATAAACCTAGCAGGGTAATCGCTGCACCGCTAATTCCAAGCTGCAGACTTAACGCGGATGATATCTCTACAACATCAATATAACCATAAGCAGCAACGGTGACTGCGGCCAGCACAATCTGCACTATAACCCGAATTCCCGGTCCCAGGTTGTGCCGGTCATCGTACCAGCTTAGGCCGGCCCAACCGGTCATCAACATGGCGTAGCTTGCAAACATCGCCACGCGACCGCTGATCAGGCCGATAAGCACAAATGATATCAACATCAAACCGATGATTATCATACCTCCGCCACGCGGCACCGGACGGTCATGCAAAGTGCGGTGATTCGGCAAATCGACGATGCCGCGCGAACTCAGGATGTTGATCAACCAACCGAGCATTAACCAGCTGGCAATCGCAACTGCAACAAGCAGCGCCACAATGGCCGATAAACTCACGGTTCAACACCCAGGTCGATTTCCGGGTCGAGCGAGAATTCCCGAGCAGTGTAAGCAAAATCACGGTTCGCCTGACTATAGTCATAAACCAGGTCCTGGTTCATTCTGTTGGCCATTTCGGGTGTATAACCGAACTTGCTGAATAGTGCTGCGGTGCGCAGTCCCGCGCGGACGATTTTCATCGGCAATTGCATGATGCGTGGCTTTTTGCCCAGAGCCACAAATATCCGTTCTATCATCGACCGATAGCTGATCACCTCTGCACCTGCCAGTTCATAGGTTTTACCGTATGTGTGATTGTTATGTTGTGCAAGCAGCAATGCCGAAACCAGATCATCGCAATGTACCGGCTGCCGTTTGCCACTGGCTGCGCCGGCAACTACAACGAGTCCAAACCTTCTGATTGAGCGGGCTATCTGCATAATATTCTGGTCCAGTGTACGACCGTACACCATACTGGGCCGGAAGATGGTAAGTGCTACGCCATGACCATCGCAATAGTGTCGCAGACTATCCTCAGCCTTGGCCAATTGCGTGGCCAGGCTTCTCTCCGCAGGGCTGGCGGATTTTATCTTGCTGATTACACTGGTCGAGCTAATGGCAATTAAGCGCGTCATTCCTGCATCTTTAAACAAGCTCAAATGAGCCGGTAACAACCAGATAGGTGCGCAGTGAAAGATAGTATCCACGCCGCTGAGCCGACCAACCATGTCTCTGGCTGGTGGTTGAGACATATCCCAGACCAGCGTTTTCTGATCAGCGGGACTTCGTGAGATAGCCCTGTATGCCTGGCCCGATTGAGCGAGCTTATCGCATAGCGGTGTACCAATCACGCCGCGTGCTCCGGTAACCAAAATCATCGCCGTAATACAGTCAACACGCTACGCCACAGGAAGCTCACCGCAATGCCCAATTTGACCAGCAAGCGGGTTGGCAGAGAATAACTATGTCGATAGAACTTGTCGAAGAAACGGTTCATTCCCCGATGCAGATTCCACTGAACCCGTAGCGGCCGCGAAGCGCTGCTTATACCCTTGGCATGAACTACGCTAGCCTCATTAACAAACCCAACCTGCCAACCGGCCAATGCAAATCGTTTGCACCAGTCCAGGTCCTCACAGTGCATAAAATATGCGGGATCCAGCAGGCCTACCTGTTCCATCGCTTGCCGCCTTACAACCATAAAGGCACCGGAAACCGCCTCCACAAATTCGACTCCCTGTGTACTGGTATCGAGGTGACCATAGTCAAAATCTGCCAGATTCTGGTTATTGGAAAACAACCGGCCAAGACCAGTCAGTCGAACAATAGCAGACCCGGGCGTGGGAAATTTTCGTTTACAAGTCGCCTGTACTGAGCCATCTTCACTATATATCCGGCAACTCGCCAAAGCCATTTTTGGGTATTGCTCGAAACAGGCGATGATCGGCGATAAAGTGGAGGCATTAATCTCGCAATCAGGATTGACTAATACAGCATAATCTTCCTGTAATTCTCCCAAAACCATATTGTTTGCCGCAGCAAATCCGATGTTATCGGGATTTTCTATCCACCTGATGCGCGGATTACTCTGCAATGCCATTCGTGCATTAGCCATACTCGCATCGGAAGAATTATTGTCAATGACCGAAATCGCGCCATCACTATGTGCCAGCGCGGCATTGATAGAGCGCAGCAGCCAGTTTCCGGCATTGTAATTGACCACAATAATATGAGTGCTGGCCATATCAGAACGCCTTACCGCTTATCCCACGAAGCCCATCGATTATGCCTTTGATCATCATTTGCGCATTTTCCCTGCGCGGCCCCCTGAAAAGCCCGAACATCAATGCGATCATTATCAGTCGCTGAAAATCATTCCACTTCCACAACAGACTTGCATCACGCCGCTTGTAGAGCAGAATGCTGTTACGAAAAATATAGTAGTACCTGAATGGTTGGTGCTGGGGTACATTGCGCTGACGGCCGAACTTGTTGCCGCCGAAGTTGATCTGGTGGGTAGTATTTCCCAGTCCATGCTGCATAACCGCATTACACACACCAAACGCCCGATACCCCCGGTTGCGAGCGCGCAGAAACCATTCCGTGTCAACATGATCGATAAACAGCTTTTCGTCCATCAGGCCAATATGATCGAGCGCTTCCAGTGCAATAAGGCTACCGGAAGAAATCAGGAAATCCGCCTCAATACAACCGTCTGCATCCCTGTTCCCGCAATACTGGCGCTGAAATTTTAACCAGCCAAAACGTACAAAAAAGGACTCCGCCCCATTATCAGCGTTTAAATAGGTAGCGCCTACTGCGCTGACCTTACCCAAAGCCGACTTAAGCCGCATAGCCTGCTCAAGTTCTTCAACCATTCCGCTAAGCGGTACGCTATCCTGGTCAAGCAGCAATACATGGGAGAAACCTTTTTCACGCGCCAATCCGATCCCCACATTATGCGCTGCCCCAAGTCCGCTGTTGGCACTCTGGCGATGCAGCATTACTTCACTCTCGTGGGTATGACTGAGCCGCTCAATCTCCGCGATATTATTGGAGGCATTATCGACAACCAGGGTTGGCACTTGCTGCTCAGCCAGGCTTCGCAGCAAAATTTTCAGAGCTTCAACCTGCGGGTTATAGCTGACAACAACGGCCAATACTCGCTCGTTCATAGTCTGATCAATAATAATTCAGCCGATACCGCTTTTTTTTATATCACTGAGTCGAGTAGTGCCGTCCTGCTGATCTTCATCAAGGCCAACTGTATGGCGCACATAGTAAATCGGTTTATTTTGACTTTCGTAGTAGATACGAGTCTGCATTTCACCAATCAGGCCAAACAGAATGAACTGCAATCCAATGACTAATAATATGAACGCAAAGATGAGCAATGGCCGATCACTCAATGGCATTCCGAAAAACAAGCGGGCGATCGTCAGGTAAGCCAGCAAGCCACCACCGACACCGCCGAGCACAATGCCTGGCATGCCGAAAAAGTGCAATGGCCGGGAATGAAAGCGCAACAGGAATTTTACCGTAATCAAATCGAGCAACACACGGAAGGTGCGTGAAATACCATATTTGGATTCGCCCGCGGTGCGCGCCCGGTGATTCACTTTTATCTCCGTTATCCTGGCCCCGACTCCACTCGCCACGGCAGGAATAAAGCGGTGCATTTCGCCATACAGAGTTACCTGCTTGGCCAGGTCCTTGCGCATAGCTTTAAGCGTGCAGCCATAATCATGCAGACTCACATCAGTGATTCTGGAAATCAGGCGATTGGCGAGTATCGACGGTAATCGGCGTGAAAGAAACGTGTCCTTGCGGTCGAATCGCCAACCGCAGACCATATCGTAGCCCTCCTCGATTTTGGCCACCATGGCAGGTATATCGGCAGGATCATTTTGCCGGTCAGCATCCAGCGTTACCACAATATCACCCGTGGCAAAATCCAGACCCGCTACCATGGCCGCCGTCTGGCCAAAGTTCCGCCTGAAGCTGATAACCTTGATTTGCGGCATGCTGTCGCGGAAACTCTCTAATATGGCTACGCCATCATCAATACTGCCATCGTCAACAAACAGCACTTCATAACTGCGATCCATGGTATCGAGATTTGACTTCAGCTCTTCACAGAGAGGTTGTAAATTTGGCGATTCGTTGAGAAACGGTATTACGACAGAAACGTCCATCTGGTTACCTTTGTTTTTGCTGCTGCGAGAGCTCTAAGAATTCGGGAGCATGAATTAGTTGCTAAGTATACGAAAATCACACTGAAGATAACAAAGAAACAACAAAAAGAACCCTATTATCGCTCCCGTAGTTCAAGCAACTCATCTTCATTGGTGCTGGTAATCTGGGGATAAACGCCTTCATCACTGATACGCAAGTGACGACTGTAGTATTTGTCCACGAACCCCTTGGTTTTCCAGAGTTTCTGTAAATTTCCCAGCTCTTTGAAATACCGGCCTATATGCTTTTCGGACATGTCGTCCCCACGGGATACCGATTCATAATGAAACAACCGTGCTTCGGGTGTCCATATGATGTCCAGCCCCATTTGCTCAACCCTCAGGCAATAATCAATATCATTATAAGCAACTGCGAATTGTTCTGTGTTCAATCCCTGCAGCCGATCAAACAGGTCTCGTGGCGTGATCATACAAGCAGCAGTAACCGCCATCATATTTTGGGTAGCTAAACAGCGGTACTGATATCCTGGCGCATCGCCCTGTTCCAGACGATGAATGTGACCTGCCGCATTACCCATGCCAATAGTTACGCCGGCATGCTGAACTCTGCCGTCCCCGAACAATAGCTTGGCGCCTACCGCGCCTACATTCGGCTGCTTCGCCCACACCACCATCTGCCGCAACCAGTCGGCATCAATGACTTCAATATCGTTATTGATTAAACCGATAAATTCACCGCTGCCGTGGGCTGCAGCAAAGTTATTTATCGCCGAAAAATTGAATTCACCGGGAAATTGCAGAACTTCTACCCGCGAGTCCTCGGCTATTTTAGCCAGGAAGCGGGCGGTCTCATCAAGCTCGCTGCCATTATCAACAATAAAGACTCTAAAGTTGTCGTAGTCGGTACGGTTTAAAATGCTGTCCATGCACGGTTTTAATATAGATAACCCATCCCTGGTGGGAATGATCAAATCTACCGATGGTTGATGACTCCATTGATTCGAGGCGCGCAATACATTGCAGTGGTTTCCACGTTGCCACTGTATATCATGCCAGGGTAAGCGCGTTTCAAAGGGCGGTGGCGTTGCGGGTGGCTCTCGCCGGTCACTGACGAATAGCACCTCGTCAACATGTAATACCTTGTCCACATCCGACATACATTCCAGCGCCAAGCGATAACGGCATTCATCGCTCATTAAATCGATTGACGACATGTTCTCCACAACGTCACGGGCAATCATCATCGCCGGTCCAATATAATTGAAGCAATAGAGATAGGCTGGACTGGGCTTCGGTTTAAATACAGGTTGCAGAGCTACTTCCTGAGAAGATTCCGAAGCTGAATAATCGTGATCGGTGTAGATCAAGCATGGCCGCTCATCCGTTTTTCGAATGGCACGTTTCAGCATTAGCAGAGCCGGAAAGCGCAATCGCTCAGATTCGCTTAATGGAATCACATAATCAACGTCCGCTGGCAGCTTCGTGGTTTTGCCAGCGAGCAAAATATGTTCGGGCGGTAACAATAAATCTTCAAGCGCCGCACGCTGTGCC
>JAHHOC010000042.1 GCA_018677115.1 Arenicella sp.
GGTGGGAGTGGTGCATGCGCAGCCGGTGGCCATAGTGACTGATGTCGCAGGCAATGCGCGCCTCGAGTTTGGGGATGAGTCCCGATCGGTGAATGTATTGGATAACCTGGAAGCCGGGACAAGTATCAGCATTGGGGAGGCTTCTAATATGACGCTGGTATACCTGGATTCCGGGGTTGAATATAAAATGGAGGGCCCAACGTCATTTGTGGCCGGGACAACTGCACCTGAAGCAGTACAGGGAGAGCAGGCGCAGGCACGCACGCTTAAATTGCTTGAGGAAACAGGCTTAAAGCCGGCTGAGGGCAATCTCAACCAGGCCGCAATCGTGTTCCGCAATGTGCACACTTTCGGCGGCAAGGTCGAACTTCTCGGCCCCATGGATACCAAATTGATGACCTCGGCGCCGCTCTTCAAATGGGAACCGCTGGGTGAAGGTACGCGCTATCTGTTCGAGCTTAAAAGTTCGCGCGACCGGCTGCTTTATACCTATGAATCATCTGCCACAGAACTGCGGGTGCCGGCTGAAATTAAATTGGGTAACGGCCGCAAGTATCGCTGGACTGTCAGCGCAAAGCTGGGTAATGAGCCTTATAGTGGTACAGCTTCGTTCCAGATGGGCTCGCAGCGGGAAATAGAAAAGCTAGTGGCTTACCGCCCGGCGCTCGATGCACCTTTCTCGGAGAAAATTGTTTATGCGCTGGTGTTAAGGCAGCAGGGCTTCAACCATGCCGCCAAGCAGAATTGGGACCGGCTAGTGCGGGAGCGGCCAGATGATCCGGCGATGAATTCTCTGTGGGGACAAGAAAGCAGCGCTGAATAGGGCGTCTCCGACATTGCCGGAAGATTAGCGCAAACCGACCCTGTCAGTTATAACTAAAGTAGAAATCGCCCTTAAGTGATGAGTTTTCCCAGGGCACTTGTGCGCCCTGTGTGTCATCGGCTACGCCGACCCGCACTTTCTTGAATACGTCCTCCAGTTTGACATTGGGCTTGGCAATTTCCCGCAACAGGTGCTTGGTATACAAACCGTTGCGCCCGGTGCCATCAAGCGCTACATCTCCGGGTGCCGTTGAGTAGGCAATGATGGTACCAGCCGGCCCCGATGATTGCACCAGGCCGGCACTGGCGGCGCCGCGTGCGATCGGAAACGGGTTGTTACGACACGCATCGATGACCACCATGGTTACACCGCTACTGCCCCGGTCCAGCTTATCGAGAACAAACGACAGGTTCAACGATTTGTATTTAACATCCACTGAATCCTTAATGCCCATGCCGGTTGGCAACAGATAGTTTTCGCCTCCCAGCGCCACCCCATGCCCGGCATAGTAAAAAAGTGCGGTGTCATCTTCACGAATTTTCTGGGCGAATTTATCCACAGATTCTTCCATGGAGCGCAGGTCACCATCAGTGACAAGTTGCACATCAAAACCCAGTTTGCCTAATTTCTTGCCAAGGTCCTGCGCATCATTGACCGGATTCTTGAGTTTGCCTATAGAAGGTCCATAGGCGGCATTGCCGATCACCAGCGCATAGCGCTTGCCCCGTTCAACATAGGACGATTGCTGCGGAGCTGCGGCCTGTTGCTGTTTTTGCTTCTCCAATAGAGCGTACAGGCTGCTCAATTCATTTTTGATTTCAGCGATAACCTTCGGATCTACCGAAACCTGGCCCTCGGGCTCTGGTATGGCGGTGGTGGTTGGTGCGGTCGTGGCCGACTGTGTAACAACTGACGGGCGGATGTTGGCTGGCAATGGCTGCGGGAGTTCAGGTTTGACTGCCGTGTCGGACTTTTCAGCGGACATTTTCGGTGTGCGTGAAGCCACTACCGGAGCCTGCTCAACGCTTGTTATCACCGGGGCATTTTTAGCCGCGGCTTTTTTCGCCAATGAAGTTTCGGCAATCTGGCGGCTTTGGAGAACTTCCCGATCTCCAGGATCACTGGCCAGATAGAGATCGCAGGAGCTCAATGCCTGCTGCGGCAGTATCTTGCTGAACTTGATGCATTTGACCCGATGTTCGGCATTTTCATCTACTTCCCTGGCATTGCCCTGCAGCCAGATTTCCTCTTCCACATTGGATTTTTTCCGCGCTGTCTCCGCTACTGTCTTGCTGTCGCCCTTGGCATCGAACATGGCCAAGGCACGCTCCAGGGTGACGCGGGCTTTCTCCAGCTCATTCTGTTTCTGGTATAAGGTAGCAAGATGGTAGTGAATTTTATCACTGGCATCGGTAGTTTCGATCAGCTGCTCACAGGCAGGAACCGCGTAGATCGGGCCTTTTGACAGACAGCTGTTGCGCAGTTCGGATTCAGTGGTGGCGTTTCCCGCAATGCTGAACAGCAGGCTAAGGCAAATACAGAATTTACAATAATTTTTCAGCATCGGTGTTCACTCAAAGCCGAGCGCCGGGACAATGTATTCAGTATGAATAACGCCCGTAGTCGCCTTTTTTATCAGCTTTTTTGAAATCCCACAACCACAATCCGCTGGGTAGCCGCACCACACCGAATAGATACTTTTTCTCCGGGGTGACATAAGGCGGGTCTTCACGAGCGAGAACCTCAGCTATGCTATTGCGCATATCGCGCAATGAATACTTGCCATCACCGCCTTCAAGGTTCTGAATGGTCATCACCCGCAGTTGCTGCACTGCCTCGGCAATGGTGGCGTCATCTTCAAGCGTGCCCAGCAACGACGCCAGTTCTTTTATGACGTTGCTGCGCGTGACAATCTCGCCACTTCTTTCGATCACTTCCGCCAGCCCCTTGGCCATATTTTGCGTCGCGTCCTCGCTGGCTGCCGAATAGCGTAAGTGATTAATACTCCTTTCGAAGGCAGTTAAGAAGGTGTACTGGTCGGGCGAACTGACTTCATCATTCAGTGTGCCGATCATTGCCGATATTTTCGAACCAGCCTGAACGGCCGCGCCGTTTTGACCCTGCTTTGAGAGTTCACTGGCTGCGATCGCGGTCTCCACGATCCGCACCGCCAGGTCTTCTGACAACACAAACAGGCCTTTTTCGTTCGGAGTGTCCGGCCACGCCGACAGCGAGTGCCCGACGTGAACATGGGCGAACGATGGCAGCTGTGTGGCACACCCATGCAATGCTAAAGTGAGAACTGGAATTAACAACTTAAATATTTTCATAAGGTTTCTAAAATTCGAACATTCTAAAATTGGGGAATAACTCAAAATTTCGTCTTACGGCAAGAGTTACCCTGTCGTCGGCATAGTCGAGATATCGGGCACGTCCGTCGCGGTCAGTTCGATGATAGGTCAGATCGACGCGAAATCCACGGTATATCCCGCCCACGCCAAAGGAAAAATCAGTGTATTTTTCCAATTCCCTGACCAGCCTGTCCTCAACATCGAAATGCCCGACGTGAAAAGTGGCATCAATTGCATCATTGATTGGCTGCCGGAAACGAGCTTCATAATAGGTGCCGAATTCCAGCCCTTCAACGTCGGTGGAAACTTTAACTCTGAGCTTATTGAACAGCAATGCAGACATATAGGCATCTGTCCATGCAATGTCGTCCGGGTCGCTGGAAAAACCGTAGCGACGCACACCAGTATCAAGCAAAAAGTTCCCCGAGTTTGACTCCCACCGCCAACCGGCATACACATCGTATTCGATATCTTCGCGACCGGGAATCTGGTTGTAGACAGCGCCCCATGGCTTATCCACGCCAGAGACCCAGGCTCCAGCATAGAAATCTCGTGGAAGAATCAACTCGACACCGCCCTGTATAACCGGATTTTCGTCGCTAAGAGTGATACCGCGGAAAACGTAATCGCTGACCACGGCGATATTGCCGCGAATCTCAATCGCCGATATGCGCTCGGCACTCAGCGCGTTTCCGGCATAGCCGGCCAGCAACAATAATAAACACCCGGCATGGAATTTTTTGCCTAGTCGCATGATGCCCCCGCCGCTATCCACTGGTCGAGAAGCCTTGCCAGTTCAGCCATGCTGTTTGGTGGTGCGGTCGGCAACGTGCCGGAAAGCGTCCCACCATCTATAACCGCCCATTGCGCCAGGGTGCTGTTAAGCACCGACTCTTTCAAGGCCTGTAAATCGTTGCCAGTCTTATTTTTGATGGCTTCGCAAATTTGCGAAGTAGAAATATTTGAAAAACTGAAGCTTTGAAATGGTGCTTCCCAACCCGGGGTAAAATGGCACTCTCCGCAATCCGGTTCTAAGCGGCCCTGCTCACGGTGGCGGATCTTGGATTGATTTTCAGTTTCAAAGCCATGGCAGTTCTGGCAGCGTGGATGGGTAAATGTGGGGCCCAGTAATTTTGAAAACCCGTTCGGGTCGGTGCCGGTTCCGCCACTGGAGCTTGAGCCGCTGCCGCAACTGCTCAGCAGCACACACATTAAGAGTGGCGCCAGACACCGCCGTGCAGCTCCTGCAAACTGAATATTTTTGGATCTAATCGTAGTCATTATTTTGTCGGTACAGTAACGGAATGACAGTCAGCGCAACTGGTTGGAGCTTGCGCTCCCCCAGAATGCGACGCACCCGGATACACCTGGCAAACGTTGCCGTTAGCACGATAATTCCGGTTGCACTTACAACTCGTACCGCTGAGTGTGGAGTTTGCCGGACACGACGCAGAGCCGGGTGTCGATGGCAAGCCCTCACAGACGCCGTTAACTATCTGCTGGTTATTACCGCAGGCCACACAAATATTATTTTGCACCACTTCGTTGCTGGCGCAGGCGACACATGCATTGCCGACAGTAATTTCATTGCTGGCACAGGCAACACAAGCGTTATTTACATTTATTTCATTGCTGGCACAGGCTTCGCAGCGGTTGTTAATTGTCACTTCCCTGGCATCGCACGCCGTGCAGAGGCCATTAGCAAGAATCTGGTCGATGGCGCACTGGACCTGCCTGTCTGAGAGGCCACCCGAATCGGATTTGCCGTCACCACAGCTATACACCAAGGCAGCGGTCATCAGGACCGCCAATATTTTAATAATTGCACTTTTCATAGTCTATTTATTGCTCTCTATGTCACACGATCAAGCCCTTCAGCGGTGAATGCGAAATTCACTGAGCGTTCATTGATCAAGTTTGCGCACTGTCGTTTCGCGTCAAAGGATACCTGACATTTGCTATGTATTAGTACAAGTTACCGATAAATCACAGTCTTTTTTATTTTGTTAGTTGACCGACGAATGCTGTGTTTTCTTTTGAAGCATGCACGCCAGAGTATAGCTGCCTACTGTTTATGCGTGAACCCCTATTTAAATCCTCGTGAATGCCTAGAGATGTTGGGGATGAAACGATTTTGGAATAAGGGTTAGGCAGAGGCGCCAAGCGCTTATTCCGGGCATTAAAAAAGCCCCTATGCGGGGCCTCTTTATCTGGCGGAGAGAGGGGGATTACTCAACGCATCCTGCGCTTCGCCCTACGGGCAGCCTACGGCTATTCAAAAATGCTCCCGGCATTTTTGTCGAACCTGGAGGGATTCTCGAACTACCCAACGCGCTACCAGATAAATAAAGCCCCTATGCGGGGCCTCTTTATCTGGCGGAGAGAGGGGGATTCGAACCCCCGATACGCTATAAACGTATACACACTTTCCAGGCGTGCGCATTCGACCACTCTGCCACCTCTCCGAAATCTGTCGAGCGCACTATGTCACACTCTGTATTACTCCGCACGTCAATGCGCGCGCATTATTCGGCGCATCGTGCGCCTCACCCCTTCGGGGCTGCCTACAGCAGTTCCTAATCGCTCCCGGCGATTCGGTCGACCACTCTGCCACGATAAACATGGATGTTTGGAATGTCGATTTTGCAGGAGCGAAAATCGACCTCTCCGAAACGAGGCGCAGGATAAACCAGTTCTGGCAACGGTTCAAATGCTTATTGCGGGAAATCGGGGGAATCGCTATGCCGCCCAATGACTCATTGTTTTATTCCTGACAGGCTGGGATGGGTATTGCATGTTGCAAACCGGTTTATTACACCGCACTTATTTTATTTAAAGGCGTAAGTTCTAAATTTAAATAGGGTAAAATCCCCCGAACCAAACGCAGTAGCTGCCGACTTTCGATCGTGCAACCAATATGTCAATTAAGAAAAAAATAGAAAATCTATTAATGGGTTATCCCCCTTTGTTCAGGTTGGGGTCAAAAATTTATCATTGGATGAATAGTTCCTTTTTGACCCTGAGTCCGGAAACACCTGAAGCGATTTTGAAGGCATTCAAACTTGTAAAGAAAGACAAGCAGCCGCCCTATGGCGATTATTATGAATTTGGATTGTTCAGAGGTTTTACTTTTCTAAAAGCATATGAGCATAGTAAGGCTTTGGAGCTGGCAGGGATAAACTTTCACGGTTTTGATTCCTTCGAAGGCTTGCCACCGGCAGAGGGCGTTGATGTAGCTGATGGACGATTTTTTGAAGGCCAATTTGCCTGCTCAAGAGAAGATGTGGAAAAAAATCTTAGTTCAAATGGAATGGATATGGCGAGGGTCAATCTCATTAAGGGATTCTACGAAGATTCATTGACCGAAGAATTAAAGAGCAAGTATTCTTTTAAGCCGGCGTCTGTCGTACTGATGGATTGTGATCTTTATTCATCGACCGCGGAGGCTCTTGCCTGGATTGATGACTATTTGCAAGACAAAACTATATTGCTTTTCGACGATTGGTATAGTTTTGGAGATTCAAAAGAGCTCGGACAGCAAAAAGCGATGCAAGAGTTTTTGGCCATGCATCCGAATTACAGTGTTGAGCATCTGTGGAAGTTCTGCAAACATGGAAGTGCATATAGACTTAGGATTAACGATAAATAGGTTGGCCTGTGGCCCTGTTCCCGTTGATTATCGCGCCACTTTAGAAACATGGTCTGGATAAGATAATTTATTTTATTCCGCTCGGTTGGCGAGTGAAACTGATGTCATGTCGCTCAGCGAATTTAGAGGTCGTTTATGACCGCAGTGGCGACATTATTCGCTGGTTTTGATCTCAACATCTTCGATTGAAGAAACTCGATTCCAATTCAGGCAGCGGCTCCGCAAGCTGCCTTTGAACAATTCGCATCGCGTACTGCAACATAGTCTTGTCGAAATTGCGACCTGCGATCAGTCGTTTCACGCACCCGTCCTCTTCCTGCACTAGTTTAAAAGCTTATTGCGGGAAACTTGGGCAATCGCTATGCTCTTCCAATGACTGGTCGCTTTGTTCCTGCCTGGCTGGCACGTGTTTTGCATGATGCAATCCGGTTCGTTGCGCAGCATATTGAATTATTCCTCATTTCCGGCCTGATAATGGTGGCTGCTATACAGTATGCGGTTCGGCCGCAATCGCAGTCGTACGATGAAATCCAGCAGAGCGGAGTGCTGCGCGTGCTGATCAGTGATGACCCTGATGCACAATATCTGTTCGGTAAACAGCACTATGGATTTGAGTACGAATTATTGGCGGCATTTGCACGCAGCCTTGACGTTGAACTGAAACTGGAAGTCGTGCCCTTTGGTGAGTTGTTCAGCCTGCTTAACAATGGAGTCGGTGACCTGGCGGTCGGCGGCATAATCAATACCGCTTTCGTACGTGATGTTTGTCAGCCGTCGATTCCATGGTACGAGGCAAAAACCACAGTGGTGTACAAACGTGGTACTGACAGGCCCAAAAACCTTGAAGAGCTGGGAGATTCAAAGATACAGACATCGGCGCGTTATTTCGGCATGAGTGAGTATGAATTTCTCAATCTTGTTGACGACCACCGGTCTGAATACCAACTTTTATCAGCGGTGGCTAACGGCAGTGAACGCTTTGTATTCACCACCAATTACCGCGCCAGTAACGCGAAGCACTATCTGCCTGACTTAAATCGTGGCTTTATAC
>JAHHOC010000046.1 GCA_018677115.1 Arenicella sp.
GCGCACCGTATTGCGGATACGGCGGTAAGATTCGCTGGTGCGCTTGAGAATTTCATCCGAGATAGTCATTTCACTGCGGTAATACGTCGCCGCCACCCAGAGGCGCAGTATGTCCGCGCCGAGGGTATTGATCACCGATTGCGGGGCTACTACATTGCCGAGCGATTTGGACATTTTCTTGCCATCCTTATCCACCGTAAAGCCATGCGTCAGCACGGTGCGGTAAGGCGCAGTGCCACGCATCGCCACGCTGGTCAGCAGGCTTGATTGGAACCAGCCGCGATGCTGATCAGAGCCCTCCAGATAAAGATCGGCCGGCAATTGAAGTTCGGGGCGGGCAGCAAGCACGCTGTTATGAGTTACACCAGAGTCAAACCACACGTCGAGGGTGTCGGTCACTTTTTCATAGTCACCTACCTGATCTCCCAATAACTCGGCATCATCGAGGTCATACCAGGCCTGAATGCCGGCCTGCTCAATGCGCTGCGCTACACCTTCCATAAACTGTACTGTGTGGGGGTGCATTTCACCTGACTCTTTATGCAGGTAAATGGGAATTGGCACCCCCCAGTTCCGCTGCCGTGAAACACACCAGTCGGGCCGATTCTCAATCATTGTCTGAATCCGTGCTTTGCCCCAATCCGGTTGCCAGTTAACACGGTCTATTTCATGCATTGCGCGGGCACGCAAACCGTTGTCACCCGGGAGCTGTTGCATGCCGATAAACCACTGCGCGGTGGCGCGGTAAATCATCGGAGTTTTATGCCGCCAGCAGTGCGGATAACTGTGCTGATACTCGACATGCTTTAGCAAGGCATTGTTTTCCTGCAGCACTTCTATGACATGCGGATTTGCCTTAAATACGAACTCGCCGGCAAATAATTCGGTGGATTCGAGGAATGTACCGTTTGAACCAACCGGGTTATTAACTGGCAGCCCATACTTCTTACCCACTATAAAGTCGTCAGCTCCATGTGCCGGTGCCGTGTGCACTGCACCGGTACCCGCCTCGGTGGTAACGTGTTCACCGAGGATGACCGGCACTCTCTTGGCATAAAACGGGTGATGTAGCGGTAACGATTCCAGGGCTGCGCCTGGGAATTGTGCTATCACCTCATAATCGCTCCCCAATTCATAGCGCGCCAGTGCTGATTCCATTAAATCACCTGCCAATACCAATTGCTGGTCACCGGCATTCACCAACAGGTAATTTAAATCAGGGTGCAAGGTTACCGCCTCGTTGGCAGGCAGTGTCCACGGGGTAGTGGTCCAGATAACGATAGCTGGATTGTTTAGTAGTTCCGGTTCCACACCAGCACGGTTTGCAAAATCATCAATGTCCGCAACGGGGAACTTAACATCGATTGCCGGTGACACTTTGTCCTGGTATTCAACTTCGGCCTCGGCCAATGCCGAGGCACAGGCAGGACACCAGTAGACCGGCATTAATCCATGGTACAGGTGTCCAGCCTCTACAATCGCTGCGAGACTGCGGACTATGCCGGCCTCGGTGGCAAAATCCATCGTTAAATAGGGATTGTCCCAGTCGCCCTGAATACCAAGTCGTATGAACCCTTGTTTCTGCACCTCGACCTGGCGCGCAGCATACTCGCGGCATTTCTGGCGAAAGGTTTTTTTGTCGATTTTCTGGCCTGCTTTGCCGTGCTTTTTTTCCACCTGAATTTCTATCGGCAAACCGTGACAATCCCACCCTGGCACATAAGGTGAACGATAACCCTGCAAATTGCGTGACTTGACCACGATGTCCTTGAGAATCTTGTTTAACGCATGGCCAATATGGATTTCGCCATTGGCATAAGGCGGCCCATCATGCAGAACATAGGTTTCGGCATCAGCACGTTGCTGCTGCAACGAATGATAGACATCCAACTGCTGCCACTTTTTCAAGATCTGTGGTTCGCGTTGCGGCAAACCGGCCTTCATCGGAAAGGCGGTTCTGGGCAGATTAATAGTGTCTTTATAATGACTGCCCGATTTGTCTGTGCTCATAAATTTTTTGCGTGCGCGGTTGCCAGTAGCAGCGGCTTCGCGCCGCATATCCTAAACCGCGTATTTTATGTCAGTTGCACTGCTACTCCAAACTTCAAGCCGCCTAAAAGATTGAAAAGTTTGCATTATTTGCGACTATGCCGGAAAAAAGCCTGCGCCTGCCCGGCATCTTTGGCAATTTGCATCTTCAGCTCATCCAGTGATTCGAATTTTTTCTCCGCACGGATTTTATTCAGGAACTGTACCTGCAACTTTTCTCCATAAAGTTCATCATCAAAATCAAACAAATGCACTTCCAACCGGTTCTCGGTGCCTTGCACAGTGGGTCGCGTGCCGATGTTGGCGACCGCTTCATGCTGTGTGCCGTCGCTGCGGATAACTCGCACCGCATGCACGCCGCCAACAGCCCATACGCAGTCCTGCAACACAATATTGGCTGTTGGGTAATCCAGTGTGCGGCCGAGTTGCTGCCCCTGACTCACCAGTCCGTCGATGCTGTAAGGCCGGCCGAGTAAATTTTCGGCTAATCCAAAATTATTCTGCTGCAGTGCCTCACGCACCCGACCACTGCTAACACGTTCGCCGTCATATTCAAATGTATTGTGGGCGTGTACTTCAAACTGAAACTTATCGCCCAGAGTCTGCAATAAACTGAAATCACCTGCCCGGTCTTTACCAAAGCGAAAATCATCACCGACAGACAGATAACATGTGGCCAGCGCATCAACCAGCACCTCTTCAACAAAACCGGCGGGTGAGTAGCCGGCAAAGCGGGCGTCAAAATTAATACATAAAACTGTCTCTACGCCTAACTTGAACAACATCTCGGCGCGATCATCCAGGGAACTCAGCCGTGCCACCGATCCGGGCATGAAGAACTCCTTGGCCAGCGGCTCGAAGGTAATCACTGTTGGCGTTGCATTTAACTGCTCGCTGCGCCGCATCAGGGTTTTAATCACATGCTGATGACCGAGATGCACTCCGTCAAAATTTCCAATCGAAACAGCACTTGGTTTTTGATCGCCGGTTATCCGGTCAATACCGTGTATTAATTTCATCTCGATGAATCAGCAGTGCGCCCAATCAGGGTCATGCGCCTCGATGTAGTCCTTTAGCTTCACGCGACTGGCGAAATCATCAGTTTTGGCTCGAAAATGACTCAAGTTCAATTCGGGGTGGCGCCAACTCAGAACACCTTCGCCTACGTCAAATTCCACCACCCAGAGACCATACGCCATGGCGCCCAACTTCTCGATCTTGCTGCGCCATCTATCCACAACCTGCTCGTACTCCGCCTCAATCGAGTTGCGCCGCGGGTCATTGGACAACATTTTATTGAGACGCAATTGAATCGGCGCCAGTTCCAACTGATGCTGTTTGGTAATCGTCTGTACCAATGGCAATAACCGATTGGCTTCCGCCAGATCGAACAATTTGGCACAGGGTGTAATATCAACACTCATGGTGAAATCTGACTAATGCTTTAGGAGCAGTTGATGGGGCCGTATGCCTAATAATAACAGGCTGGCAAAGTAGCTGGTAACACCGGCGGCTACCAGAATGCCCAGCCGGTTGACGCGCTGCCACAGTGATTGCTCGAACCAGGCAATATCGGCCTGATTGAGCATATTCAAACACACGCACATGGCAGCTACTGCAATACCAATACGAACCAGAAACCAGATCCAGCCGGGCTGCGGTGCAAACACGCCCCTGCGCCACAACAGGATGAATAGCAGCGCAGCGTTCACCCAGGCGGCTATCGAAATGGCCAGCGCCAGACCTGTGTGCGCCATAAACTGTGCCAATATTATACTGAGAATAACGTTTACCAATACAGAGATAACGGCGACCTGCATCGGTGTGGTGGTGTCCTGGCGGGCAAAGAAGCCAGGTGCCAGCACCTTTACAAAAATAAACCCGCAAACACCAACTGCAAAAGCCTGCAATGCGGTAGCTGACTCAATTACATCGTTGGTGGTAAAAGCATTGTACTGAAATATGGTGGTTAACAGGGGCGTTGCCAGCAGGTACAGGGCAAAGGTTGCGGGAACGGCAATGACAATCACCCAGCGCAATGCCCAATCGAGCATGGCGGAGAAGCTCGCAGCAGTTCCAGTGTTGTGCTCGCGTGATAATCCCGGCAACACCACAGTGGCCAGGGCGATCCCGAACACGCCAACCGGAAACTCCATAAGGCGATCCGAGAAATACAACCAGGAAACGCTGCCGGTTACCAGGAACGAAGCAATAAAAGTATTAACCAACATATTTACCTGCGCCACAGAGACGCTGAAAACAGCGGGTAACATCAATCCGAATACGCGCTTTACCGCTTCATTATTGCGGTCAATAACGGGCCGGGGCAGATATCCCATTTTGAACAGGCTGGGAACCTGAAACAATAACTGGATAAAACCGGCCAGCAGCACACCGACAGCCAGTGCTTGAGCGGCATTGTCAAGCAATGGAACTAACAGCCACATTGCCAGGATCAAACATACATTCAACAGCACCGGCGTTACCGCGGGAACCGCAAACCGGTTCAGTGTATTTAAAATACCGGCCGACATGGCCACCAGGGAGATACAGAACAGATACGGAAACATGATGCGCAGGCTGTTCACGGTAACGGCAAATTTCTCCGGCTGGTTAAGATACCCCGGCGCGAACACAGTGACCACAAGAGGTGCAAACACGATGCCGAGAATACTGAGAATTAGGGTGACTCCGCCTAGAGTCCCGGCGGTGGCGTTGACGAAGCGCTTAGCTTCGAGAGTATTTTGTTCGGTCAACTCACTGAAGACAGGCACAAAGGCCTGTGAAAAAGCGCCTTCGCCGAAAATACGGCGCAGGAAATTAGGAATGCGGAAAGCTACGAAAAATGCATCAGCCAGTGCGCCCGGACCCAATATATTGGCCATCACCACGTCCCGCACCAGCCCGCTGATGCGCGAAATCAGGGTCATTATGCTGACCACGGCGGTAGATTTTAGGAGTGTTTTTGACATAAGGCGCGATATGCCCGGCCTGATCTTTTCCTGCCGGCTGCTAATTAGCTAGAGGATACACCAGAACAGTAATAAATAAGCCTGCTGAGCTTGACAATAATTGGGAAAATCTGCATATTCCCGTTTCGATTTTACGAGGTATATTTAAGTGGCAAATTCCCCACAGGCGCGCAAGCGCGCAAAGCAAAATTCAGTCCGGCGGTTGCTCAACCATTCGCAACGCTCGGCGGTTCGTACTGCTATCAAAAAACTGGATGCGGCAATCGATTCCGGTGACCAGACAGCGGCCAAAACAGCCTATCAAACATCAGTATCGATGATTGATAAAGCGACGCTGAAAGGCCTGCATCATAAAAACCGCGCAGCGCGGCTTAAGAGCCGCTTGAACAAGCGGGTAAAGGCAATGAGCACCTAGTCGAACAGGTAAATATTCAATAAAAAAGGCCCGCTATTGCGGGCCTTTTTATTTCCAAAACAAACGATTCAGGTCAGCGCTTTCACAAACAAACGCTCCGAGAGCCCTCAGCGCGAGGCGGCTGGCCGCCTGTCGGCGAGCGCCGGCGTCGCGAATAAGGAGCCCTCAGCGCGAGGCAGCTGGCCGCCTGTCGGCGAGCGCCGGCGTCGCGAATAATGAGCCCTCAGCGCGGGCCTGCAAGCCCGATTGCGCAGCAATCATCGCGAATATCAGCCAACCGCTTTCATAGAAAGCCGCACTCGGCCCTGACGGTCGACTTCCAGCACCTTCACGGTAACTTCATCGCCCTCAGAAAGCACATCAGAGACATTCTCTACCCGGTCATTGGATATCTGCGATATATGCACCAGGCCGTCTTTACCCGGTAACACATTAACGAATGCACCGAATTCCATAATTTTAACGACTTTACCGGTATACACGGAATCAACTTCAATATCAGCGGTGATTTCCTCAATCCGTCGGCGTGCTTCAGCACCTGCAGCCCCATCGACCGAGGCAACATTAATGGTACCGTCGTCTTCAATATCGATGGTAGCACCGGTTTCCTCACAAAGACCCCTGATAACCGCACCACCTTTGCCAATAACATCGCGGATTTTATCCGGGTGAATTTTGAAAGTGATAATGCGAGGCGCATACTCCGACATCTCTTCACGGGGTGCTTCAATCACCTTGGCCATTTCACCAAGAATATGAATCCGGGCATCCTTGGCCTGGGCCAGTGCCTGACTCATTATTTGTTCGGTAATGCCATCGATTTTGATGTCCATTTGCAATGCCGTAATACCATCGGGTGTGCCGGCAACTTTGAAGTCCATATCACCTAAGTGGTCTTCATCACCGAGTATGTCGGTCAGAACTGCAAATTGGTCACCCTCTTTAATCAGACCCATGGCAATGCCGGCAACCGGTGCCTTAATTTTTACTCCGGCATCCATCAGTGCAAGCGAAGTGCCACAAACACTGGCCATCGAGCTCGAACCGTTGGATTCGGTAATTTCAGAGACCACACGGATAACGTATGGAAATTCTTCCGCGGTTGGCAGCACCGCTGCAACCCCGCGTCGGGCCAGGCGCCCATGGCCAATTTCACGCCGCTTGGGAGAACCGACGCGACCAGTCTCACCCACCGAATAGGGCGGAAAATTGTAATGCAGCATAAATCGATCTGAGATGTCACCTTCAAGTGCATCAATGCGCTGGGCGTCACGTTCCGTGCCCAGCGTCGCAGAAACGATGGCCTGTGTTTCACCGCGCGTAAACAGGGCAGAGCCATGAACGCGAGGCCATACGCCTGTGCGTATGTCAATTTGGCGTACAGTGGTTGTATCACGGCCATCAATACGTTTCTCTCCAGCGATCACTCTTCCTCGAACAATACTCTTCTCGAGGTTTTTAAGCGTCGCATTGACTGCTTCAATTTCATCGCTGCTTGATTCTTCGGTCAGCAGCGCCGCATTAACGTCAGCGTGAGCGGCTGAAATTTTGGCCACCCGTTCTACCTTACTGGGGGTGGAGAAGGCATCCTCAAGGGCTGCTTTGGCAATTTCGGCAACTCTCTGGGTTTTTGAATCGTCTTCCGCCGGAGGTGTCCATTCCTTCATCGGTTTGGCGACTTCAGCTGCCAATTCCTTTATCGCGTTAATCGCTTTTTGCGATTCTTTATGGCCGTACATTACTGCACCCAACATGACGTCTTCAGACAGCACATTGGCCTCAGATTCAACCATTAACACTGCGTGTTCAGTGCCAGCAACCACCAGATCGAGCTTGGATTTCTCAGCCAATATATCGGCAGTTGGGTTAAGCACATACTCTCCATCTACATAGCCGACGCGTGCTGCGCCTACTGGTCCGTTGAACGGTATCCCCGAAGTCGCCAGTGCAGCTGAAGCGCCGACCAACGATACAATCTCGGTATCGATATTTGGGTCAATTGACACAATCGTAATCACTACCTGAACGTCATAGTTGAATCCCTTGGGGAACAACGGACGCAACGGCCGATCGATCAGGCGGCAGGTTAAAATCGCTTTTTCGGAAGGTCGCCCTTCGCGACGAAAAAAGCCGCCCGGAATCTTGCCGGCGGCGTAAGTGCGCTCTTCGACATCAATCGTGAGCGGCATGAAACTTTTTGGTTCACCGGATATTTTATTAACAACCGTAACCATAACAGTGGTATCGCCACAACTGGCGATGATGGCGGAGTCCGCCTGGCGAGCAATCTCGCCGGTTTCTAATTTGAATTCGTTTTCACCGAATTGAAAGGTCTTTGTTACCTTTGACATAATATTTACCTGTTTCTTACTTTTACTATTTCTCATCCGCCCTATTGCGGCTGAGTTTTTACCTACATTGACTTACTACCAGAGCGGGATTAATCCCGCCAGATCGCTACGACTCCTGTCTTTGCGATGAACCCGCGTCCGGCGGACAAACCACAAAAGCCTTATCGTCGATAAGGCTTTGGTGAAAAACTGATTCAACCGATTACTTACGTAGGCCTAAACGCTTAATAAGTGATCGATATCGTTCAATATCGTTTTTCTTGAGATAGTCGAGCAACTTGCGACGACTGTTCACCAAACGCAGCAAACCCTGCCGTGAATGATGGTCGTGAATGTGCTCTTTAAAGTGGGGAGACAGATCCGCAATGCGGGCTGTCATCAATGCGACTTGTACTTCCGGGGAACCGGTGTCGCCGTCCTTTACCTGATACTCTTTTACGATAGCGGATTTATCCGCAGCAGTTAATGCCATAGTTGATACTTATCCTCTTCATTATGTTACAAAAAGCGCAATCCCTGAAGGGTGGAATTGAACCGGTTAAATTGTTGTGCCAAGCGTATTCAAGGCACTAACAAGTGCGCGTATTCTAACTGTTTAAATGTGAAAATCACCCTTTAAATGACTGAAATAATGGCGTTTGCTGCTTTTTTTGTGGTTTTTTGCCTAAATCCCGCGCTGCCGCTTGTAATCACTTATCCAAAACAAAGATTTTTTCCGTTTTCAGTGTGTTACCGGCAGTCACCCTGCCGAGTGCGAACAGACTCGAATCGGGCCGGTAAAAACGGCATAAACCGGCACCCATCAAGCCTTTAGCCGGGGTGGACCGCCCTTGTAACAAACTATCGGCCTGCTCAGCAGAGATATCCAGCCTCGGCAGCTGTTGCAGCAGCACATCAATCGGCAGAAGCGCTGCCTGGCGGAATTTCTGGTCCTCAAGTTGCTCCAGGGTCACTGCCTGATCCACCGATATGCCCTTGCTCTCCTGACGGTGCAGGGCAACCACGTGCGCACCGCAACCCAATGCGCGACCTATATCATGCGCAAGTGATCTAATGTAAAACCCGCTCGAGCTATGCACCAGCAGGCGGAAGTGCAGCCGGTCGATCTGTTCGGCCTGCAGTTTATATACACTCATGGAGCGCGCGGGCCGCTCGATTACCTCGCCTTTACGTGCCCTCTTGTATAACGGCTGGCCATCCACTTTCAGTGCGCTGTACATCGGTGGCACCTGACGTATTTCACCGCGGAACTGTTCTAACACCTTCTGCATATCAGAATCCGACACCTCCACCGGGTTAGACTCAATA
>JAHHOC010000089.1 GCA_018677115.1 Arenicella sp.
ACCATACCCAACAATTTAAATACCAGTGCGCTACCGGCTTCATAAGTACCAAAACTCATAAACGTCGGAATCGGCAAACTTGCACCTATTTCGCCGCCGATCAAAGCGCTGACAACCTGTTCTGCTGGCAGTTCGGCCAAAGCAGCAAAACTTGGCCCTGCTACGGCATGAAACAGCAAGTAAAAACCAAAATACTTTAACACCCGAATTACTACCGACAGCATCAGGACTTGCGCAGTATGGCCGGCCGCTCTTACAGTGAGCAAACTGTTGCTGAATTCCTCTAACAAATCGAGCAATTTCGTAGCCACTGACTGCTCGTTCAACCTGTCCTGAAACCGACGGTTCATCCATCTGCTTACCGCAGGCGTGACCACAAACAGCCCCAACATAGCGATCACTGAGACCACAAGCGCCGACACCAGAGCCACCATCGCCCATGGCTGCAAACCGGTCCCGAATAGCTGTTTGGCCAAAATAGACAATACAATCACCAGCAGCGCCAGCAAATCGAACGCGATGGCGATTGTCATCGAACTGACACAGTGTTGTAATTTCACCCCGTAGCCGCGGTTCAGTAATCCGACATAACCCAACTCCCCGATCCTTGCTGGCAACATGTCTACCACCATATTGCGGATGCCAGTGACCAATGCCATCTGTCTCAGGTTGGGTACGTTAACCTCGCCGGACATTTGCAGCAACATCCGATATCGATAGGCCCGCACCATCAAGCCAATAAGATAGAGCGACAGATAAGCGATCAGCACACTACTGGTAGTGTTTAACAACGCATTCAACACGCCGGGCCGTTGATCATCGGGGACACCGGCATTCACCATCTGTAACAGCATGGCGAGAATAGCGAACGACACGCCAATGGACAGGGCGATTCTAAGGCCTTGCTTCATCGACTTGCAGATTAAAGGAAGGCAGCATGCAAACTACCTGAAGTTAACGGAAATTAAGAAGACTTTCGGGATTTGATGAGCTTCATCGGCACACCGGCAACCACGCAATAGGGCTCAACAGACTTGTTAACTACTGTGCTGGTACCCACGATTGCGCCAGTGCCGATTGAAACGCCGTCTAATATCTGCACATTGCTGCCAAACCATACATTTTCTGCCACGCTAATACCGCCTTGCGAGTCGGTCCCCTGTTTTTTAAAAGGCAACTCAAGTTCATCGGCGCGATATGGCCCGCCACCAATAAAATAGCTAAACGCACCAATCAATACGTCATCGCCAATACTGACGTTGCTGCCTTGCGTCGCATGCACCAGACAATAAATACCAACAGCACAACCAGAACCAATTGTTATGTCGCCATTTTTACAGGAAAGCACTGCATTACGGCTGACAATAGTATTTGCGCCGATATTTATTCCATTATTGCACGCGCCTTTAGCGTCAAGTACCACGCCATCATCAATGACCACGTTATCCGCTATCTTTATTTTCAGTCCATGGCGAATAACCACGCCGCGCCCAAAAATTACATTGCTCCCGACCTCGCACAGCAGTCGCGGGTAAAGCAGCTTTCTGAGCATCAGGCCCAGCGCCCCCGGCACCCACGAACTGAACAGGTTAATCAATTCATATTTAATCAGGTACCAGATGCTGGAACTACCCACAGCGAGATCCTGATACCGTTGCAACGACGATCTGCTCTGGTCGGTCAATAGTTCGTGCAGAGTGTCCTTAGACGGTTCAGTATTTTTCACATCAGGCTCCTGACTGACTACTACAGATCATGCAGAGCCGGTCTAACTTTGAGCAAACTCAAATAACGGGCCAAATCAAATTTCTCAGTGCTGGTGCCCGCCCGGGCCATGCACATGTCCATGCTCGATCTCTTCAGCAGACGCATCACGAACCGCGGTAACGGAAACATCGAAATGCAGCTCTTTACCGGCCAGCGGATGATTGCCGTCAACGGTTACCATTCCTTCCTCTATAGCAGTCACCACCACCGGCACCGGACCTTGTTCGGTGTCTGCCTGAAATCGCATGCCGACCTCAATATTCTTGATTTCGTCACCGAATGCCGCCATCGGTACTTGTTGAATTAGCGCTTCGACCGGCAGACCGTAACCCTTCTCCGGAGACACTCTGGCAACCACCTGATCACCAATCTGCTTACCTTCTAGTTGCTCTTCAAGACCGACAATTATATTGCTGGCACCATGCAGGTAAACCAATGGTTCCTGACCAGTTGAACTGTCAAGAACCTCTCCATCGGAATCTTTTAGCTCATAATGGATGGTGACAACGGAATTAATTTTTATGGTCATGGGGAATCCTATTTAGGGACTGAAAGTGTGTTGCTGGGATTATGCCGAAAGCAACGCAGAATGAAACAGTGAATTCCAATTTATTGGCTCTAAATCAATGCCTCACCTGACGGGCTTTGTGGCGGGATCGTCCGCTGACCTCAGGTAAATGTGTTTTGGCTGTAGACGATAAACAGCCCGGAACCGACTTAAGCCCCGACGCATCGAAATCCCGCCGGATAGCATTTGCCATTTGCCCCGCATCAATTTGTAGCTCTTCGGTAGCAATATCAAACACATGGTCATACAGGCGGAGTAACGATATTTTGTGAGTTCGAGAAATGCGCCGATACAGTGCCTCGCTGATTTTGACAAAATTACTGAATGGATC
>JAHHOC010000127.1 GCA_018677115.1 Arenicella sp.
GTTGTGGGTTCGATACAAAGGCGCTCCACTGGTTATGTCCCAATTGCGGGGAATGGGACAGTTTTAATTAGTTAAGTGGTTGTGTCCAAGTTGGTTTGTTGGGAATTTGTTAGGGTTTTTGATAATGAATGGTTATTCCGAAGGCATCTCTAATGCCTCTGTTGCTAATGCCCCGATTGGAATTGCGTGTGTTGGGGTGCTCGGTTTAATTTGTATGCATGGTGCTGCTGTTGGCGATGCCTGTTGCCTTGGCAGTTGAAGCACTGAAACTGGGAAAGTCGTGACTGCACAAATAAAATATCTGGAATTCAAAGGGATCGATAAAAAGGAGCAAATCCTTTTTAAGTCGTTCTTGAATCTTGCCAAGAATGAGCTCGACTATCAGGTGGTGGTACTCAAGAAAGGATATCCAGATAAGGATGCCCCGGATATTGTCATCGCTGATGCTCTTTATCAATTTGAGGAGGATGAAAAGCATCTGCGCGATTTACCAACCATAATGATTGGTGATGATATAGAGCGTGAGGAAGAACGCTATATTGCCCGGCCTGTCCAGTGGAGTGATTTTAAGATTGCATTGTCGCAACTGGCTATTGGCTCAGCAGAGCACACCGAAGAGGCTGAGCGAGTGTTGCCGGAAGAAGTTAAGTTTGCCATCGAAAAAAACGATTCGGTCACAGAAATCGACATAGATTCCGAAGCTGGCAATGAACTTATCGAAGAGGATGATTACGATTACGAATTTGAATTAGGCAATATGAGCGCCGATTACTATAGCTTCACCAATAGTGATTACCTCAAAGTTGCCGAAGAGGTGCAGAAATTCAAAACGGACGTTGCCGACGAGGACGAAGACGACGACGAAGCCGTGGTACTGGTTACTGATGACGAGAGTGGTTCCGACAGTGGTGTTCTGGTGCTGGAAACTCACTCGTTCGACGCATGGGACTATACCGAGTCGGAAATCACCGTCACTTCATTTTCAGATTTCGATGAAGAGGACCTTACAACCCTTGGTGCTGATGAAATTAGAATTCCGCGCAAGAAGAAAAAGGGCGTTGAAGTTGATCCTGATGAAGAGTATTGGCATGAAGATAATGAAATTATTGTCGATCAGCATACGCTGCTATGGATTAAGCCGCGGCGGGGAATGGTTTACAGCACCAAGCCGCCCGGCAACTGGCCCGCAATCCTGCAACGGCGCGGGCTGAGCAAGCTTCCGCTGAGGTCTGATTGGCGACCGGACAAGGCATTGACGGGCTATCCCCTGTCCAGCCTGGTATGGGTGAATACTCTAATCAGGGACACTTCCGAACTGCATCCCGACCTGCAGGAGGATGGAAAATATATTCTCGAGCGGTGGCCGCAGTTTGAGCTGCTGGAGTTGGATAATATTTTATTGAAATTGTGCACCATGCTTTTTGTCCGCCCCGAGTCAGTGCAATCGTTAGGCAGCAAATCCGGCTATGGCCGCTCGACCATCATCGGTTTGATGAACGCATGTTATGAAATGGGTCTGTTGGTCACGCCGGACAAAATTGAGGAATCCAAACAAATTAAAGTTACCAGTGATGAAGGCATGCTCGGCAGAATCCGTGAAGCGTTCAAGTAATTGCAACAAATATGCAATTGCAGGTATTAGCGAGGCTAATTCTTAAATGGTAAAAATCGCCGTATCCGGGGTGTCCGGCAGGATGGGCCAGGCAATTGTGCGTGCACTCGCTGAAGATGACGACAAGCAGTTGTGCCTGAGTGCCGCCATTCACAGGGCAGGAAGTGATGTACTTGGTGTCGACGTCGGAGAGATTTGCGGTGTTGCCAAGCAGAATGTCCCGGTTTGTGCTGAGCTCGGCGATGCCGATTTTGATGTGCTGATTGATTTCACCTGCGCAGAATCGACTGCTGCGCACCTCGAGCATTGCCGCAGGCACAGTAAGCCAATAGTAATTGGCACAACCGGGTTTGACGAAGCGCAGAAACATATGATTCACGCGGCCGCGCAACAGATTCCCATTGTTTTTTCGCCTAATATGAGCATCGGTGTGAATGTCTGCTATCACCTGGTTAGACAGGCCGCAGTGGCACTAGGCGGGGACTGTGACATTGAAATTATTGAGGCACACCATCGGCACAAGCTGGATGCACCTTCCGGTACGGCTTTACGCATGGGTGAGATCATTGCCACTGAGTTGGGGCGCGAGCTCGACCAGTGCGCAGTCTATGGGCGAGCCGGCGAAGGCGGGGTTAGGGATAACAACTCGATCGGGTTTGCCAGCCTCAGGGCTGGCGATATCGTTGGCGACCACACTGTGATGTTTGCCAGCGAAGGAGAGCAGGTGGAAATCAGCCACAAAGCATCAAGCCGCATGACGTTTGCAGCTGGTGCTGTCAGGGCAGCTGGCTGGGTGTCGCATCAGGTGCCCGGATTGTACGATATGCAAGATGTATTAAATCTCCACGCCTAGCAATGCAAATCGGATTGCATGTGCTGCTAACCTTCGGCTAAAATACGCCGCGATGATTAGGCCTGAAAGTAAGATGTTAACCACATGAGCCGGCTATATTCTAAGGCCGCTGGCGCAATGTCTACTATGGCCGCGGGCGCCAGGTGATTCGCGGTTACTCAGTCAATCAAACAAATACCCCGGGGAGAAGCCTCTACACAGGCTTCTCCCTTTTTTTAGGGAAATTCCGTAACTCTTATAATGAAGAAAAATAATTGAAATATACTGCTCTGTTAGCGCTGCAGGATGGGTCGCTGTTCTGGGGGTCGTCTATAGGTATCGACGGTCAATCGATTGGTGAGGTGGTATTCAATACTTCGATGACCGGCTATCAGGAGATATTGACCGATCCATCGTATTGCCGGCAAATGGTCACCTTAACCTATCCGCATATTGGCAACACCGGTACTAATCAGGAGGATATCGAGTCACACTATGTCTATTCAACCGGCTTAATAATCAGGGATTTGCCGCGAATGGCAAACAATTGGCGAAATACGCAAAATCTGGACGACTATCTTCGGGCCCACAATGTGGTGGGGTTGGCCGGCATCGATACCCGGCAGCTGACCCGTTTATTGCGCGAGAAAGGCGCGCAGAGCGGTTGTATCTCTGCCGGCAGTGACATTGATGCAGAGCAAGCGGTCGAAGCAGCAAGAAGCTTCGCCGGATTGAAGGGCATGGATCTGGCCAAGGTGGTTACCACTGCTGAGGCATACCGGTGGGACCAGTCTATATGGTCATTGCAACAGGGCTTTGCCGAAGCGCCGGCAAGCAAGTACCGGGTGGTGGCCTATGACTACGGGGTCAAACATAATATATTGCGGATTTTAGTTAACCTCGGCTGCGAGCTGATTGTGGTACCGGCAGATACTCCAGCGGAGACCGTGTTAGCCGAAGACCCGCATGGCGTGTTCCTGTCTAACGGCCCGGGCGATCCCGAGCCATGTGATTATGCGATCAACGCAGTGCAGGAGATAATTGCCGCCGGGAAGCCAGTGTTCGGCATCTGTCTCGGGCACCAGATCCTGGCCCTTGCCTCCGGTGCCAAAACCGAGAAGATGAAATTCGGTCATCATGGGGCAAATCACCCGGTACAGGATTTATCCACAGGTAAAGTGGTTATTACCAGCCAGAACCATGGGTTTGCGGTTCACGAGCAGGATTTGCCGGCAACTTTACGGGTTACCCACCGATCCCTGTTTGACAATACTATTCAAGGAATTGAACGCACCGATGTGCCGGCTTTTTCTTTTCAGGGTCATCCTGAAGCCAGTCCAGGTCCACACGACGTTGCCTACCTGTTCGAACGCTTTATCCAGCTGATGCAGGAGAACCGATAATGCCAAAGCGTGATGATATTCAAAGCGTACTGATCATCGGTGCCGGGCCGATCATCATTGGCCAGGCCTGCGAGTTCGATTATTCCGGTGTACAGGCCTGCAAAGCGCTAAAAGAAGAAGGCTTCAGGGTGATCCTGGTGAACTCCAATCCGGCCACAATCATGACCGATCCGGGCTTCGCCGACTCGACCTACATCGAACCGATAAGCTGGCAGGCGGTGGAAAAAATTATCGAAGCTGAAAAACCTGATGCGTTGTTGCCGACCATGGGTGGGCAGACCGCCCTAAATTGCGCTCTGGATCTGGAGCGTGAGGGGGTATTGCAAAAGCATGGTGTTAAAATGATCGGCGCCAGCCGCGAGGCTATCGACAAAGCCGAGGATCGGGAGAAATTCAAGGATGCGATGAATAAAATCGGCCTGGAAACGGTGACCGGTGATATCGCTCATAGTATGGATGACGCCTTTAAAATACTCGGCGAATTAGGTTTGCCGGTGATCATCCGGCCGTCCTTCAC
>JAHHOC010000163.1 GCA_018677115.1 Arenicella sp.
AATTTAGGCATGCCGCAACAGCGCTCCTTGGGCACCAATTTAATTTCAATGTCGTTGTGCTGGAATACCTTTAAGAAATCGGCCCCCAGGTCCGGCGTGTTGTAATTTCCGTAGCAGGTTGCGTAGAGCGCTACTTTGCCGGTGGTTTCGCCGGCCGCCTTTGCCTCGATAACCGGTCGCGGCAACCCCTCGGTGAGCTTGCGGATATTCTTGCGATGATATTTCGGAACCGGGGCATCCTGGTGCACACCAAAGCTTTTTTCGAACACTGAACGGAAAGTCTTGTTGTTGAGCAGGGCGTTGCCGGTCTGGTTGATTACCGGAATTTTCATCAACTTGGCCATGCCGTCTGTGTTAGTCAGCAACTTGTTACGAAAACTGGTGCCGTTTTCCCTGAAATGTTGAGCTTTAGCGCGCAGCATCAGGTGTGGAAAATCCACATTCCATTCATGAGGCGGAACATAGGGGCATTTGGTCAGATAGCACAGATCGCACAGGTAGCATTGTTCTACCACTTTCATGTAGTCGTGTTTGGCAACGCCGTCGACTTCCATGGTTGGTGATTCGTCAACCAGGTCAAAAAGGGTGGGGAAAGCGTCGCACAAACTCACGCAGCGACGGCAGCCATGACAAATATCATAGACTCGTTCCAGTTCCGCCTCTAACTCGCTCTTATCCCAGAATAAATCGTTCTTCCAGTCCAGCGGATGACGGGTAGGGGCTTCTAAGCTGCCTTCTCTCATGATTGCGTCAGGTATTTTCTATCAATTAAAGTCGTTGCTGCATGAAAAGGGCCCACCTCGGTGAGCCCTGATCGAGCAGCCATTCAAAATAGCTCTATCAATGCCAGAATCAATCGTCCAGTGAGTCCAAAGTTTTCTGGAATTTATTGGCATGCGAGCGTTCGGCCTTGGCTAAAGTTTCAAACCAATCGGCAATTTCATCGAACCCTTCATCGCGCGCGTCTTTGGCCATGCCAGGATACATGTCGGTGTATTCGTGGGTTTCTCCGGCAATAGCCGACTTCAAGTTGTCCTCAGTGCCGCCAATCGGTAGACCGGTAGCTGGATCGCCCACTTCTTCGAGGTATTCCAGGTGCCCATGGGCATGCCCGGTTTCGCCTTCCGCAGTGGATCGGAAAACCGCCGCGACATCGTTATAACCTTCCACGTCGGCTTTGGCAGCAAAGTATAAGTAACGGCGATTAGCCTGGGATTCCCCGGCAAACGCATCTTTCAAAGCCTGTTCGGTTTTAGAACCTTTTAAAGACATGATTGTCCTCCATAGTTAGATAAATAGATTTAACGTTAAATACTCTGCCTACAGCAAAGATAGAGAAATTATAGAGAATATCGTACAATCTATCCAATTAATTATATTTTCGCATCTGATTAAATTAATAGATGGCTAACTTACCTACCGTCCGACAGCTCAAGTATCTTTGTGCGTTGGCAGAACATCGCCATTTCCGCAAGGCGGCGGAGTCCTGTTTTGTGTCTCAGTCAGCGCTCAGCACCGCAATTCACGAGCTTGAATCCAACCTCGGCGTTACCCTGTTCGAACGTGGTTCATCTGTGTTGCTGACACCGATTGGCAGTAAACTGGTAGATGAGGCACACAAGGTGCTGACTGAACTGCAGAATATGGTTGAACATGCAGAGCAGTCGCAGGGAGCATTCCAGAGTGACCTGAAGCTCGGTGTTATTCCAACTATTGCACCATTTTTGCTGCCGAAAATTCTAAAACAGATAAGGGAAAAATACGGCAGTAACAAACTCTATATTCGCGAAGACCTGAGCCCGAACCTGCTGCAAATGCTGGGCAACGGAGAACTGGATGTACTGTTATTCGCTTTACCTTATGACACGGCTAATTTTCATACCCAGATTCTGTTTGACGATGAATTGGTGCTTTGCCTGCCCAGAGACCACACCCTGACGTCAAAGCAGGCAGTATCGATTAACGATTTGAAACAACAGGACATCTTGTTGCTGGAGGACGGTCACTGCCTGCGGGATCAATCCCTCAGGGCTTGCAACCTGCACAGCGGCGATCTCAGCATCCCCTACCAGGCCACCAGTCTGAATACGCTGGTGCAAATGGTAGTGAACAATGTCGGCATCACCCTGTTACCGGAAATGGCAGTAAATGCCAATATAACGCACGACACGGATGCACAGATCAGGCATATCAGCACCAACCGTAACCTTAGCCGATCCATCGCACTGGTATGGCGCAAAAATTCACCGCGGGCAGATGAGTTCAAGCTGTTAGGCGAAATTATTGTAAAGCACTACCAGGCATGACTGCCCGTGGCTAATCGAAAAAATACTCGATGCCGATCTGGATAAAACTGTTGTCGCGCAATGCGAACAGAAAGTCCCCAGGGTCATCTGAATCGAAGTAACGCACCTCAATGTTGGCAGTAAAATCAGTAGCGAACCGGGTAGCTGCCTCAACAAATAATCCCTTGCTGCTTGAATCATCCAGGTCTGAAGTGACCCCAAATAAGATTTCCGAATCGCTCATGTCATTCAGGGCCAGCCTGGCACCGATAAAAGCATCGTCCTGAAACGGGCCGGTGGCACTCTGCTGGCGTTCATCCCACGAATATTCGGCCAGCACGCCTAGGTCATAGGAGGTATCAAAGATGCCCACAAAAGTGTATTCCGCGCCGAGGGTCAGGGCCGTAAAGTCCTCTATAAGAGGATCGTCATGATTACGCCTGATGGTTTCGAGCTTGACCAGCCATGCATCGGTAGTCAACTGAATATCTGCGCCAAACTGGTCTATCTGCGCATAGTAGGGCGTTGTGGATCGGGTCGCGGGGTCAAAAAAACGAAACAGGTCGGGTTCACGGGAGGTGCCATGAAACCACGACAGCCCAATTCCCCAATCACCTACTGTGTTGCTGTAGCGCAGCGCTAAATCAATATTGTTATCACCCTGCCGTTATTCGAACACCTCGTTATCATTGTCGACAATAATACCGCCGTTCAGGCGGCCGTCGGCACCGGCAAAGGTTCGGGTACGGAAATAGGGCAGCACAAAGGCATCTACCGTGCCGTAGTCAGCGAAGTACTGGAAGCGCAGCATCGGTTGACCAAGTTTGTCCTCGCCATCGATGTTTTCCACGCTGTCAGTCTGGTTGATAATGTCGACCAGGTGTTGTGATTCCGTTACCCCCCAGAATACGTGACCAATGCCCGCCGAAAACTCCCAGTTTTTTTCCAGGTGGGTCCAGATTAACTGCCGAATATCGGCATGGCTGCGCTCATCGTCCTGTGAATCTATTCTGGCGAAAGGTTCAAACACCAGTTGGTCATCGCCGTTATTCCAATCGTTGTAAAATTCCAGCTGCAGACGAGCTGAAGTCTGGCCGTGACTGCGGTCTACCAACGGGTCATCGTCCCAGAAATAGCGGTGCTCGATTTCAATACTGCCATCCCAGCTGAAATTGGCGGCGGCCGGTTGCACTGACAACAGCGCCACCAGCGCAGCACGACAGTAATGCTGCAGGCGGAGCGCTTTCATCAGCGGGCGCGTTGTAATCTACTCTCGTTGAAGTCGGCTTCGGTCAAGCCAACGTTAAAGGTAAGGTTTTTGATGAAAATATCGGTGCTCTTGCCGTTTTTGTGATTGACCATGAACTGCTTGTCGGCACGCCAGTATTTGTCCAGGTACAGTTTGTAGTCCTGCATGGTCAAAGTCTTGAGCAATGTATCACGGCGATCATAGAAATCGATTTTGTGCACACGTAGATGTTGGTGATCGATCCAAACATGCATGCGTGTATAGCCGGAGTATTTGTCAGTAGGGCGCATTTCAACTACATGACACATCTGACCGGCGAATTCCTCATCGCGCAGAAAGTTATAGGTGTTCTTTTCGACCTCAAATGACGACAGATCCTCGAATGCAAACTCACTGCCAAGGAAAGGACCGGACTTGTTGCGGGAGGCTATCCGCTTAACGCGCTTTAGTGCGGGCAGGTACAGCCACTGATCATCCGGTTCGAGGATGTGCGAAAACGATAAAAATGCGGTGCCTTTAACATCCAGCGGTGTATCAAAAATTGTCAGGCCCTTGTCACCGTCACCATCAACCTCCAACAATTTATTGCGCATTTGCCGGGTCACTTCCTGGCCCTTTTTATTGCGCAGCACCATGGTAAGTTCGCTCTGCGAATCACCCCAGCCGACATCGCGCTTTTTTGCTTCCTTGGCAATGGTCAGGCCTTTTTCCTGACTTGTTTCAACATTCGCTGATGCTGCTATCGCCAACGCCGACAGGCAGAGTAGCAGTATCATCGCCCGACTCCGGCGAATAATTATTTCTATTACAGTGGTCATCTGGATCTCCATAAGTACCGGTGTCCGTATAATACTTAATCGCTGCACCGATGGGGTGAAACTTTGCTAAATAAAAATTAATCGGGATCGGAGCTGTTAAACAGTTTAGCTCTGACCGTTGTGCGATATTCGCGTGGCGTGGTGGCAGAAAAATCCTTAAACAGCTTGGTAAAATAACTCACATCAACATAGCCCACACGATAGGCAATTTCCTTGATGCTGAGATTGCTATTCTGTAACAGGTCCCTGGCAACGGATAAGCGCCGGCTCTGTAGATATTGAACTGGCGTCATATTGGTAGCGTTTTTAAAACGCCGGCTGAAATTACGTTGGCTCATGCCAAAAAATTCTGCCAGGTTTTTCATTGAAATTGCAGCCTTGCTAAGGTGATTTTGCAGCCATAGTTGGGCCTGCAGCATCATTTCATCCGGATGATTGGCGTTTTCTTCTGCCGAATAGCTCAAGCGGTCGAACGGTTGCCGGACTTCATGTGAAAAATGTCTTGAAAGGTGATCCGACACTTCCTTATTAAAAAACCGTTGTACATGGTGCAGGGTGAGGTCTGTGAGCGCGTTAACGCTGGCCGCACAGAAGATGTGCCCGGCCTGTGTAATAAAATGCTGGCGTTTCAGTTCGACCAGCGGATAGTCGCGGGCAAACTGGTCAAAATGGTGCCAATGTGTGGTAGCCGGTTTATCGTTTAACAGTCCGGTTTCGGCTATAAAGCAGACGCCGGTGCCGGTTGAGTTAATGATCGCACCGTGCTCGTATTGCCAGCGCACCCACTCTACCAGTGCTGAGTTCTGTTTAACCACCGGTCGCGGATTACGCCATAGCGCTGGTAGGTAAATCATGTCATACACATCACCACTGAGAGGGGCATCCGGGGACAGTGACAAGCCCGAAGGCTGGGTGATGCGCTGGTCGCCATCGGCAACTTTACACAGTTCAATTTCCGAATCGGCGAATTCGGGATGAATTTTCGCGACTTGCGTGGCGCTGAACAACAACTCGTAGGCATTGGTCAAACTGGTGACCAGCATGTGAGGTGTTATGACAAAGGCAATGCGCATGGACTATTCGAGCACAGTAAAAACGGTTATGACCAATTTAGCGCATAATATGGCGATATAGCCATACTATTTACGCCAAAATGGACATATAATTGCCATATTAGCGTATTT
>JAHHOC010000168.1 GCA_018677115.1 Arenicella sp.
GAATACGCCCGCGAAGCCCTGAAAAACGGCTTAAAACTTGAACGCTCACTGGGCGCCAACCCCTATAAATTCGGCATGGTTGGCTCTACCGACAGTCACACAGGCCTGGCGACAGCCGAGGAAAACGGTTTCTTCGGAAAAATCGGCCTAATGGGCGAGCCTAACCCGAAGCGTATAGGCAGCCCGATAGGGCCAACCCCTCCGGGCCAGGATCCCAAAATTATGTGGCAGCAATGGGAATTCGGCTCCTCCGGTTATGCTGCAGTATGGGCACAGGAGAACACTCGAGAATCGCTATTTGACGCGATGAAACGCAAAGAGGTCTATGCGACGACCGGCCCGCGCATAACCTTGCGCTTTTTTGGTGGTTTCCACTTCGATAAAGAAGAAGCCCATGCACCAGATTTGGCCGCAATAGGCTATCGCAAAGGTGTGCCGATGGGCGGTGAGCTGCAGTCTGGTCGGGGCAATTCTGTTCAAGGCAACAGAGCGCCCAGCTTTCTAATCGCTGCCACAAAAGACCCGCGCAGCGGCAACCTTGATCGTATTCAAATTGTTAAAGGCTGGCTGGATACTGACGGGAAAACTCACGAAAAAGTCTATAACGTGGCTTGGGGTGATGAGCACCGCCGCAAGTTAAAACGCAATGGTAAAATCGCACCAGTCGGCAATACCGTAGACGTTGCCGACGCCAGTTGGACCAACACCATTGGCGATGCTCACCTGGCTGGATTCTGGCAGGATCCGAATTTTGATGCGGACCAGTCGGCTGTTTACTATGCGCGCGTGCTGGAAATCCCTACACCGCGCTGGGTTGCCTACGATGCAAAGTTTTACGGCACAAAGGCACCGAATGAGGCCCGCCTGACGCATCAAGAGCGCGCTTACAGCTCACCGATTTGGTACGCGTCCAAGAACAGAAACTAGTAGTGGGTCGCTGCGCGCTTTTCCAACCAGTAGCGGTAACTATCCGGCATGGATGCAAACGGCCCTTCCACACCCAGCTCAAGCGCTGCATGTACTGGCCAATTCGGGTTATGCAGAGCCTCGCGGCCAATTGCGATCAAGTCTGAACAATTGTCCTGCAATATTTGTTCAGCCTGCTGCGCATGCACGATCAAGCCTACCGCCATGGTTCGGATATCCGCCTGTGCACGAACCTGCTCAGCCAGAGGTACCTGATAACCCAGACCATGAGTCTGTAAAGAGAACGCTGTTTTAATCATGCCGCCACTACTACAGTCGACGACATCGACATCATGCTTCTTTAGTTCGCGAGCATAGGCCACGCTGTCCTCAATACACCAGTCATCGCCATCCACACCAGAAATTCGCACAAACAATGGTTTATGCTCTGGCCATTCTCGGCGAACCGCATCGACCACCTGTAACGGAAAACGCATGCGGTTGCTCATTGACCCACCATATTCATCGTTGCGCTGATTGACCGTGGGCGACAAAAACTGGTGCATCAGGTAACCGTGAGCAGAGTGTAACTCCAATACATCAAACCCCGCCTCATTCGCTCGCCTTGCAGCTGCGGCCCACATATCGATTACCTGCCCTATGTCGTTATGGGTCATCTCACGCGGCGTACAGAAGTTTTCATCATGCGGGAGGGGGCTGGGACCTATCAGTTCCCATTCGCCCCCCTCAACGTTGTCGACGTTGGGGGCACTGGCAATAGGCATACGACCTTCCCAGGGCACCTGACAACGCGCTTTGCGGCCTGAATGGGCAATCTGGATACCCGCGGCTCCGCCACCTGTATGAATTAGCTCGCTGATACGACGAAGATCGGGAACAAAGTCATCTTTCCAGATACCCAGATCGCGCGGCGTAGAGCAACCTCGTGGGTCGACTTTCGTTGATTCCACAAACACGAGCCCGGCACCACCGGATGCGAACTGGCCGTAGTGGCCCAGGTGCCAATCGGTGAGCCAGCCGTTGTTCGCCTGATACATCAACATAGGAGAAATCACAATTCGATTTCGAAGCGAGAGGTCCCTTAACTGTAATGGGCTAAATAATCGTGTGGACATAGTTCGCCATTGGTCTTTGAAGTTACAATCGCTGCGCCATTCCCATTGTTAAGGCGGCGTGAAAAGTATCTGTATATTCTTCAATACGAGAGATTCTTCCACCTGAAAGATAGAACATCCAAACATATTCATTGTCGTAGCGTTCACCGCCGCGGGTCTCTGACAAAAAGCGTTGTCGAGTCACTACAACATCGCCCTCTGCCACCATATGCAGGATCCTGCGCTGAACGTTGTTGAGAGTCGCTGCAGCAACACCGTTTACCAACCTGTCTGAAACATTCTCCACCCCTTCCACCGGTGACCGCAAACTTGGCGGTGGCACCCACACCACGTCGGCGCTCAGTAAAGCCGCCAGGGCTTCAGCATCACCGGCACTTCGTGCGTCAAAAAATTGTTGGACTATTCCTTTAGCCTGTTCAGAACCATCGCTCATAAATCTGATGTCTTATTACGGGTAGTAACAACAGCATCCAAAGCCACAGCACCGTTCTCTCGCACCACAAACGGGTTGATATCGACGCCCTCAATGTTGTCGGCTGCGATTACCAGGTCAGAAAGACAGCAAATGGCATCTACCAGAGCGGCGCGATCTTTAGGTGTATCGCCACGCCAACCGCTCAGCAATTTGGAGCCCTGTGTTGAATCGATCAAGCGCTGGGCGCGCGCAGGCGTTACCGGGGCCGATGCAAAGCTGACATCTTTGAAAAGCTCTACCATTACGCCACCACAGCCAAACATAATCATTGGCCCAAACACGGGATCGCGATGTACGCCAAGTATGGTTTCCACGCCGTCCTTAATCATCGGTGCCAGTAGTATCC
>JAHHOC010000169.1 GCA_018677115.1 Arenicella sp.
ACCCTGGACCTCGGTACCCCCTTGTGAGGGATGGACGGTATGCCGCGCGCGCAGGACGCGCAGGAGCGGCGTCGTTCGGTTCAGACGGTTTCGACCCATGCGCGCAGGAGCGGCGTCGTTCGGGGGGTTCGATATATAGTGGCTGCCGCTATGTCCTAAAGGAGGTATCTGCCGTCTGATCCACGAAGAGTCAAGTGCTCGTATATCCGCACGGCGCCGCTCTTCTGCATCCATGCAGCCGCGGCATACCGTCCATCCATGGACATAAATGTAAAGTATTGCAAACAGCTTCTGGGCGCTGTTTACCGGCTTGACTAATTAGGCAACAATACAGTTCTTAACTCCTGATCAAGCCTGCAGACAGAGGGTTCATCCTCTTGGTTTGACATTTTGATACCCTGGCGCTTGCGCCAGGGTTTTTTTTGGCTGGTCCGGCGCTACTAAACAGCCTCAATGATCATGGCAATGCCCTGTCCACCACCAATACAAAGCGTTACCAGGCCAAACTTGCCGCCGATGCGATGCAATTCATATATCGCCTTGGTCATCAAAATGGCGCCGCTGGCTCCAATCGGGTGACCCAGCGCAATCGCACCGCCATTCGGATTGGTGATATCAGCAGGCAGATCCAGTTCCGCGGCAACCGCCAATGCCTGTGCGGCAAAGGCCTCATTTGACTCTATGGTATCCATGTCTCCCAGCTTCAGTCCGGCTCGAGTCAACGCGATATTGCAAGCGGCCACCGGCCCTATACCCATGATGTGGTTGGGTACACCGCAGCGACCATAGGAAACCACCCGCGCCATCGGTTTCAGGTTTTGTCTGTCCACTTCGGTTTCTGTTGCCAGAACCAGCATTGCTGCACCATCATTAATACCCGAAGCATTCCCTGCAGTCACAGTTCCACCTTCTTTAAACACCGGTTTGAGTTTTGCCAGATCTTGCACGGTTGAGCTGGTACGGGGATGCTCATCGGTATCGAAAACGATGGTTCCACGCCGTGTGCTTATTTCATAAGGTGCGATTTGCTGTTTAAAGTAGCCCTGCTCAATCGCATTGGCAGCGCGTTGCTGACTCTGCTGCGCATATTCATCCTGCTGCTGTCGTGTAATCTGATATTTATCCGCCAGATTCTCTGCCGTTACCCCCATGTGACCTACGCCAAAGGGGTCAGTCAGCGCTCCCGTCAGTTCGTCTTCGACAGTAGTATCGCCCATGGGCTGGCCCCAGCGGTTGGTAGTCAGTAGATGGGCCGCTGAGCTCATACATTCAACGCCGCCAGCGACTGCCACGCCGACTTCGTCGAGCGCCAGTTGTTGCGCAGCGAAGGTAATCGCCTCCAGACCGGAACCGCAGATCCGGTTGACAGTCAGCGACTGGGTGTCAACCGGGAGGCCGCCATTGAGGGCAATACGGCGCGAAATGTAAGCGTCACGCACTTCAGTGCGAATTACGTGGCCCACCACATTAGATCCCACTGACTGAGCGTCTACACCCGACCGCGATATCGCTTGTGCGGTAACAAAAGCACCCAATTCGGCCGCTGCAACACCCTTGAGGGTTTTGCCGAAACTGCCAATTGCCGTCCGTACGGCACTGACTATATAGACCTCATTTACCATAGTGTGTTGCTCCAAAGTGAAAACCAGTGCGAGCGATTCTAGCAACCCGGGAATGGCAACGCCAGCATGGTCAAGCCGCATCACCGCATGTTCAAAGGATGCTGTATTATAATTATAGACGTACTATCCAATGAACACTGTTTTGCCCTTAAGCTAATGCGAAGCGCCTTTGCCATAATTTTAATTGTCGTTGCCAGTTTTGCCCTGTTGCTGACATACAAACCCGGATTCCTGCAGGATGAAAACAACGGCAACAGCAATCAACAGGTCGTTGTCAGGGATGCCTCAATTGCGCCCCCCCCCGGCAGAGCCGGGGAGAATCTCGGCCAACCCGCTGACGCATTGGAGGAGAACCTGCAGTGGATTAACCAACTCCTCTCTGCAAGCCGGTTTGATGAGGCGGTACAGGCCCTGGACAGTTTATATCCGGCACTGAACAGCGA
>JAHHOC010000192.1 GCA_018677115.1 Arenicella sp.
GCTGGGCAGTGTTGCCGTTGGCAAACCTTGCGGCCCGGATTTATGTCGGGTTGGAATTTTTCCGCTCCGGATTGGCCAAGGTAGAAGATTTTGAAGGGGCGATTGAATTGTTTGAAGATGACTGGGCATTACCCTTTTTATCCGCTGAACCAAACGCTTACCTGGCCACTGCGGGTGAACTCGTGTTACCGGTTTTGCTTATACTCGGCCTGTTCACCCGTTTTGCTGCCGCCGGCTTATTGGTAATGGCGCTGGTGATCGAACTCTGGGTGTTTCCGGGCACTGCCCAACATTATTACTGGATGATCATATTGGCCATGCTGATGGGTCACGGAGGGCACAAACTATCGCTCGATCGCTGGCTGTTAAAGGAGAAAAGCAGATAGTTCACGCCGGCTGCCGAGCCATCGCCAGCTGGAGTAACAGGCGGATTAAGGCCTCTGCGGCAGGAAAACTTGCTCCCCTCCGCGCGGCAATGACACAATTGTCAGCCTATGCAAGCCCACAACTATATCGGCTGTTATGCGCCAAGTCCCAGCGGCGACCTACATCTGGGCAATCTCCGCACTGCCCTGTTGGCATGGTTGCACGCGCGCTTGAACGACGGGCAATTCCTGCTGCGAATGGAGGATTTGGACACCCCGCGGGTGGTGTCCGGCAGCGGTGAACGGATATTGTCAGACCTGCAATGGCTGGGCATTAATTGGGACGGCGAAATCACCTACCAATCCAGCCGCACGGCTTTATACCAACAGGCCCTCGACAAGCTGCATAGCATGGACCTGCTGTATCCGTGTTTCTGCTCGCGCAAGGACATTCGGATGGCAGCGAGTGCGCCGCACGGCAGTACTGGCGTTTATCCCGGAACCTGCGCTGATCTTTCGACTGCCCAGGTTGAGGAAAAATCGGCTTTAAAATCTCCTGCGCTGCGGCTGCGGGTTGGTGATGCAGAAATCGGCTACCACGATGCCGTGCTCGGGCCGATGCATGAAGTGTTATCTGAATCCTGTGGTGATTTTGTCGTGCGGCGGGCAGATGGCTTGTTTGCCTATCAACTCGCGGTGGTGGTGGATGATCTGGCACAGGGCATTACTGACGTAGTCCGTGGTGCAGATCTTACTGGTTCCTCCGGCAGGCAAATATACCTGGCGCAGCTTCTTGCCCCTGGGCGCAAACCGATAAATTACCTGCATGTGCCACTGATGCTGAATAGCGACGGTCAGCGCATGGCCAAACGGGATGGCTCTCAATCCGCCAGCGCATGGCGGGATCATGGTAAATCTGCAGAACAGCTGGTGCACCGGTTCGCCAGCCAATTGGGCCTGGTCAGTTCTGACCAGCCGTTATCGGCCAGCACTCTGTTGGGTACGCTGAACGGCAGCGACCTGGCAATGCAAATACGCATAGCGCTAGACAATGCACAAACACCTGCCTGAAATCATTCGAACCTGTTTCCCGGGGGCACAGGTGCAACACATTAGTGCCGCATCCGGCGGCGATATACACCGCAGTTTTGTCGTGGAGCTGGCTGATAGCGGGGATCACCCCGCACGTGTCTTTGTAAAAACCAATCAACTCGCCAATGCCGCAATACTGCAGAGCGAATTTGAATCGCTGGTCAGCTTTGCTGAGCATTCGGTTCTGAATTATCCGGCGCCATTAAAATTCACCTGCGATGCACAGGCGGCCTATCTGATTATGCAATATCAACCGATAACGCCGGTGGACAATGAAACTGCCGGCAAGCTCGGTGCAATGCTCGCGCAGCAGCATAGTCTGGAAAATGCCGACTACGGCTGGCATCAGCAAAATTTCATCGGTTCTACACCGCAATATAATCATTGGCAATCAAATTGGGTGGAGTTTTATCGTCAGTGCCGATTGCAACCCCAACTGCAATTCGCTGCTGCCAATGGCATGCCTCAACAGCTGGGACATGAGATTGATTCGGTTTGCCGCGCGCTCGATCGCCTGCTAGCCAGTGAGGTCCAGCATCGCCCGGTTTTGCTGCACGGCGATTTATGGACCGGTAATGCTGGTTTTAACCGGCATGCTGGCATACCGGTTCTGTTTGATCCGGCGCCCTATTTCGGTGCCGCTGAAACGGATCTGGCGATGACCGAATTATTCGGGCGTTTTCCGTCTTCGTTTTATAAGGCCTACCACGAACAGCTTCCAGCACAGCCCGGTTACCCGCTGCGCCGCGCGGTGTACAACCTTTATCACGCCTTGAACCACTTAAACCTGTTCGGTAGCGGATACCTGAATCTGGTGGAAAATCAGCTGCGGATCATCAATTCCGCGCAGTTCAGCTAGGTTTTCGCGCCGTTTGTCAAACGGGCTGTTGACGCTAGTTTCAAGCTTGGTTAATTTGACTGAACAACCGGCATCATGTTGTTTGGCAGGTTGGTTGCCTTGATGGTGGGACTATGCAAACCCGGGTCTCGTCATTGAGTTTTGGGGGGCAAAGCATTTGTTTTTTTGTTTAAGCTTCTTAAATTGGTGCTTCCGTGGAGTGCGAACTCCCCGGAAGTTTTTTTTGCTGATCAGTCCTTGCTCTCCTTATCGATAATCATTTCTGCTTTACTGCGCAGCTTTTTGCGCTTTCTTATTTCAGCAAATGGGTCATTTTCATCGCCTGGCAATGTCGGTTCAGGGCTTTTGCCATCGGCACGCTCCGATTTACTGCGCCGTAAGAAGTGATACACGAAATAGACCATCACACCCAACAGCAGGGCACTCCATTTCATGATGAAACTGAATCCAACGTCGGCGCCCTGCTCGAGTTCGGCGTAATTCAGGTAATCCTCATGGAGGCTGCCAACCAGATACAAATAGCCGAATAATAACGCCGTGGAGACAATTGCACGCTTGTATTGTTTCCATACAAAAGTGATAAAGGTGATGCGGAAGACCTGTTTGAACATGGCTGCTGTCGCGTTTTTTGATTACCCGAAAATACTCAAACCGAGAAGCGCCAGCACAGCCAGCAGGCCCTTTTCCTTGATCGAACCTTTGATCTTGTCTTCTTCTTCCTTGACCACAACTTCAAGATCATTCTGGCTGAAAGAGGCGGGATCACCACCTGCCACTACGATACGCGTTCGGGCACGGCTAATCGCTTTCTCGCGGATCGCGCTATGGTATTTTCTCGGAATAACACTCAGGTAAGGGAGCTCTTTCATACGATGATTTTTCAAACCGCTATATTGGTAATGATACGGCGCACCCCTGCCCTTATCAATCATGCACGCGACGAATCGTCAAATGCGGTAGGTGTGACCTGGGTTCTTTGCTAAAATCAGCGACCGCTAAACGAGTTTCCAGCCTGGAGCCTTTATGACTCAGCGAACCGCAGAAGTCGTTCGTAATACCAAAGAAACACAAATTGCCGTTAAGATTAATCTTGATGGTACCGGACAATGCAATTTCAATACCGGGGTGCCATTTCTGGAACATATGCTGGATCAAATCGGCCGTCACGGCTTGATCGACCTGGATGTCATGTGCCAGGGTGACTTACAGATTGACGATCATCACACCACCGAAGATATCGGTATAACATTGGGCCAGGCTTTTACCGAGGCAGTGGGGGATAAAAAAGGGATTCGCCGCTATGGCCACGCTTATGTGCCGCTGGATGAGGCGTTGAGCCGGGTAGTAGTGGATTTCTCGGGGCGACCCACGGTTATTCATACTGTAGATTACCGGCGCGCGCGCATCGGCGGGTTTGATGTTGATCTGTTTGATGAGTTTTTCCACGGTTTTGCCAATCATGCCCGTATTACATTGCATATTGATAATGTTCGCGGCAGTAATGCTCACCACATAGCGGAAACTGTCTTCAAGGCCTTTGGCCGGGCATTGCGCATGGCGCTGGAACAGGATCAGCGTATAGCTGGCGTGATCCCCTCAACAAAGGGCAGCCTTTAGCAGGATTAGTTGCCATGCAAATAGCAGTAATAGATTTGGGGATGGGTAACTTGCGCTCAGTTGAGCAGGCGCTGGTTGAGGTATCGCCTGACGCGGATGTGATCGTCACCGACAGCGAGAGTGCAATCAACGACGCTGACAAGGTGGTATTGCCGGGACAGGGTGCGATAGGCAGTTGGTTTCGCGCATTGCGAGATCGAAATCTGCACGAGGTGGTTCCCAGGGTGCTGCAGGAAAAACCGGTACTCGGTATCTGCGTGGGGATGCAAGCCTTGTTCGATTATTGTGATGAGAGTGACGGCAGATCAGGCCTTGGGCTATTTCAAGGCTCGGTTCAGCATTTCAGTCAGTTTCACGAATCCGCCGAGCAGGTATTCAAGATACCGCATATGGGCTGGAATCAGGTTGCCCAGATTCACCCTCACCCGCTATGGCACGATATCGCAGATCAGTCCTATTTTTACTTTGTGCACAGTTATTGCGCCAATGCGGCCGAGGATGCTGATCTGGGGTTGATTTTTGGCAGCGCCGATTACGGCCATCAGTTTATCGCCGCCATTGGCAGGGAAAATGTGTTCGCGGTGCAGTTCCATCCTGAAAAAAGTCACCGCGATGGTCTACAATTATTAACAAACTTCGCGGCCTGGAATGGTTCGGTATAGCGGGTCAGGTAATGTTATTAATTCCAGCAATCGACATAAAAGAAGGTAAGTGCGTGCGCTTGCGCCAGGGTGTGATGGCCGACTCAACCGTGTTCAGTGACAGTCCGGTGGCAATGGCCGACCGCTGGGTGGAGCTGGGGGCAAAACGAATCCACCTGGTGGATCTTGATGGCGCTTTTGCCGGCAAACCGGCGAATGCAGATGTAATTCATGAAATCGCCGAGCGACACCCTGATGTGCCTATTCAGATTGGTGGTGGAATCCGCGATGAAAATACTATTGAAGCCTATCTTGATGCAGGTGTTCAGTACGTCATTATCGGCACACGGGCGGTCAACGAACCACATTTTGTAAGCGATATTGCGATCGAATATCCGCGTCACATAATTGTTGGACTGGACGCGAAAGATGGCAAGGTTGCTATTGACGGTTGGTCTAAACTATCCAAACATGACGTCATCGACCTGGCTCAGCACTTTGAAGAGGATGGCGTACACGCCATTATTTATACTGATATTTCGCGTGACGGCATGATGCA
>JAHHOC010000398.1 GCA_018677115.1 Arenicella sp.
GCCGGGCATCCCGATGCCGGACTATCTGATGGTGGCGATAGTGACGTCGTGGATTGTAATGCCGCCGTGGGATTCTCACGATATGCTGGTTGCGCCAATGAAAGGAACTGAAAAAGAAACCGAACGACAAGTGAAACCGCGGGCCCCAGTAGAATGGATCATGCCGATAACCGTAGTAGTGATGGCTGTGATAAGGGCAATCCCAGTAAACCGGCGGGTAGTTCGACCAACGCCACGCACCGTATACCCTGCGCGTATCGTAATAGGGCACATACACTACTTCACGTTCCACTGGCTCAATAATGATAGTTTCATTTTCGCGTGTAACTGATACCTTATCCAGGTCATCAAGACTCCCTTCCTGATAAGCCCGTTGACGTAGGGTTTGCACACTGGCGAGTAACTTCTTCTCGTCCTGCAGGAATGCGTTACCCAGCTTCTCTGTCCATTCCAGATCCTCGCTGAGGCGCTTTAACAACTGCGGAAAAGCCACCAGGGCGCGAACACTCGGATCCCAGTCCTTGTCCTCAACTGCTTCAACCGCATCGGAACCCTCAAGTTCCGGATGTCTTGATACCCAACGTTCAGCCTGGACCACTTCCAGCGGGTAGGTCGCAGCAATCAGAATATGCGACAGCACAGTATCCGGATACAGCGCTATAGGCGCCAGAATCTGCTCCATTTCCGCTTGGCTGAATGTTTCTGATTCAATGCTTTCCTGCTGCGCGGCAGCAGCACCAGCAAACAGGAACAGCGCTGACATCAATAATAGGTGCATAACTGTCTTCATATTAAGAGCCTTTTTAGCATGTTTACGCGCGTACTACGCCTATACTGCACAATTATTAATCCGTCCAGCTTAACTGTAGCTGAACGGCGATCAGAAAATCAGCGGCATATTGCCGTTAATATTAATATCAGGACCCGTTTTGTGGATTGATTTAAGATAGCCAGAACACTTATTTGAGAGACTCTACGTGAATATATTGCGTGACCGTGTAAAGCAACATTTTCCCTCTGTACTGCTGACTTTGCTCAGCATTGTGCAGGCATTGGCACTGGAATTACTATGGAGCCACATGCAGGAAAACAAATATCCGTTAGAGATGTCACTGGACTCATTAACGGTGTGGACGCAAATAGCCGCTACCTTTCTGGGTCTGGTGACAATCTGGGTTGTTTACGCCAGCAATGCGATGCGCTTTCGATGGGTGCCCAAAACCAGTGATTCTGTGTATCCTTTTTTTATCGGTCTGATGGAATTTCTGCTGGTCGACCATCTCGGACCCGGCAAAGAAGGTCTGTGGCTTATCTTTATGGCAATAATCTTTGGAGCCATGGTGTGGGTTACTCACCAGACCTTTAGACGGGCTCGACAAGACGGCAGTAATGATGCGTTTTTCGCCGATGTAAGCCCCGCAACGATGCGCGACCATTATCCCCACATAGTCTGCACACTGGGAATTTTTGTTGCTGGGGTTTATCAACACATGACGGCTGACCGGGGCATAGTGATCTTTATGCTGTTATTCGGGACAATGTTTTTATTGGCGTGGCAACTTTATGCGTCTGCGTTGTTCTGGGAGAGCTCACTAGCCGAGGATTCTGAATAATGGAACAGCCTTGTCAACTTTACCAGAACTCCACAGGACAGACCATGAACTTTGCTAAGCCATTGATTATAATACTTTTAATGTCAGTTACAGCCTGTGTTTCGACTGACAGAAAAATCGAGCAAAATACCGTCATGAATGAATACAACCGACTAAAACAATTGGATATTCCCGCTCCTGTTGCGGCCCGCAAGCAATCCACTGTCACTTATCACAAACGGATAATGTCTGATCCCTACCGGTGGCTAAAGGACGACAGTTATCCGACGGTAGATGACCAGCAGGTTCTGGATTACCTGACTGCGGAGAACAAATATTTCAATAAGTTCCTTGACCCTCACAGAACTCTGGTTGACACAGTTTTTGAGGAATTCAAGGGCCGCACCGATGAAGCGGAGACCTCGGTTCCCTACATCGACAACGGCTATGAATACCGTTGGTATTATCGGGCTGGCGAAGACTATAAAACCCGTAGCCGCAAAAATCTGGCAACTGGCGAGGAAGAAATTTTCCTCGACGAAACTGCCCTCGCTGAGGGCCATGAATATTTTGTGCTGGGTGATTGGAGCATCAGTCCCGATAACCGTTACCTGGCCTATTCGGTTGATAC
>JAHHOC010000234.1 GCA_018677115.1 Arenicella sp.
TAGGTCTCAGCCTGCCCGGTATGGCCGAAATGGCAGCGCAATACAACCTGCCGGCGGAAATGTATCCCTCGCTGCGGCCGCTGCCCATACTTATCGGCCCGTTGGTGGTGTTTATTGGTTGCATCCTGGCGGCTATCTATCCAATGCTTAAACTGCGCGTGCTACAGCCGGTAGCGGCGATGCGCGCTGCCTGAGTATGACAGTTGACACCAAGCAGGCACCGCATTTAGCGCTGGCATCACTGTGCTTGCTGGCGTGGCGCAATTTGTGGCGTAACCATCGGCGCACGTTGATTATGGTTGCCGCCGTAGCTGTCGGTGTATGGGCGATGATCTTCATGACCGCATTGATGCGCGGCATGGTTGAAGACATGCTCAGGCGCGGTATTCAGCAGCTGCCGGGACATGTGCAGTTGCACCACCCCAAATTTCTTGATGACCCCAGCGTGGTTAATTCGATGCCGGAGCCTGACGGACAGCTATTACAGGCTCTCAATAGCGAATTGGTCGACAGTTGGTACAGCCGGATAAAAGTGCCGGCCGTTATCGCCAGTGAACGGGAGAGCCGGGGCTTGTTACTGCTTGGGATTGATCCATCGGCAGAGCGGGAGGCGATTCTGGCCAACGCAAGCCTGATAGAGGGTCGTTTTCTGCAATCGCCGGCGGATAAAGGTATTGTGGTTGGCGAACGTCTGCTGCAAAGACTTGAAACCCGGCTTGGTAAGCGCGTGGTGGTGATGAGTCAGGATCCGGAAAACGATCTTGCCGAAATCGGCGTCAGGATTGCTGGTGTGTATAAGGCTGAATTCGCCTCGCAGGAGGAAATGTTTGCCTATATGGGTAAGCAGACCCTGCAGGATATGTTGAAAATTAACGGCAGCGTGTCCGAAGTGGCGGCTTTTGGCGATGATTACCGGCACGTGGAACCGCTTCATCAACTGTTGAAAAATAGTGCGAACGGCTGGGCTCAAGAGCTGTCGGTGAAGCCGTGGCAGGAGATTAACCGCTACCTTGGCAGTACCGTAAATATTATGGATGGGTTTGTGCTGGTATGGATCATTGTTGTGTTTCTCGCCTTATCTTTCGGGCTCGCCAATACCCTGGTCATGGCGGTTTTCGAAAGGGTAAGGGAAATTGGCCTGATGATGGCTCTCGGTATGCGACCCAAGCTGATCTTATGGCAGATTCTTATTGAATCCTCGTTCCTGCTGCTATTGGGATTAGCACTGGGCAATCTGCTGGCATGGGGTTCAATTGGTGCAATTCAGGATGGCGTCGATATATCATCGGTGGCAGAGGGTCTGGAAATGGCAGGCATGGGTACCACCCTTTATCCGCTGTTATTGTTCAAGGATGTGCTGAGCGCAAATCTGGTTGTCATCCTGCTCGGCCTGCTGACCAGCTTTCTGCCTGCATGGCATGCATCGCAGTACGACCCCATCATGGCATTGACCAAACCAACCTGAATATATCGACGACTACCGGTAACCAGAAAATGACTGCAATCAGCTGTAAAAACCTGTGTAAAAGTTTCTTTCAGGGAGATTCCGAGGTAATCGGCCTCGACCATGTTTCGCTGGAGATCGAATCGGGTGATATTGTTTGCCTGTCCGGGCCCTCCGGTTCAGGAAAAACCACTCTGTTGAACGCTATGGGGGGACTGGATACGCCTGACAGCGGGGAAGTCACTGTCGGTGCATTCCGCGTTGATCAATTGAGCAAGGGTGCCAGGGCAGATATGCGCTTGCATCACATCGGCTTTGTTTTTCAGGCGTTTAACCTGATTCCGGTGTTAACTGCGCAGGAAAATATTGAGTTTGTCATGCAGGTGCAGGGAGTGCCGGCAAGTGAACGGCACCGCAAGTCGATGGCAATATTAGCTCAAGTAGGTCTGCATGGCCTGGAGAACCGTCGACCATCTCAACTCTCCGGTGGTCAGCAGCAGCGGGTTGCCGTAGCGCGCGCAATTGTGTCCGAACCCACTCTTGTTCTGGCCGACGAACCGACAGCCAACCTGGATTCCAGCAATGCTGTTCAGCTAATTGAATTGTTCCTCGAATTGAATGAAAAATTCGGTATCACCTTCGTTATAGCAACGCATGATGAGCGGGTGATGTCTTATTGCCGCCGCCTGATTCGCCTCGTCGACGGCAAGATCGTCACTGATGTACGCCAGCAGCCACCTTCGCAACAGAGCGGCTAAGCCGGTTGCTTTTGCCTGATGGTGAAAGTCTACTTACGCATTTGTTGCTGGTTATTATTGTTCCCGGGTTTAGCGGTTCATTCTCAATCGGGTTCATGGAATGCAAATGGCGATGTCAAATATCGTCTGATTAATAGTTCGTACCCTGCGGATAGCTTGTTGCGCCCTGGCGATTCAAGTCGTTCAATTGATCACACCTTGTCCCTGCGCTATAACCTGGAATACAACAACAAAGCGTGGCAGGCAGAGGCCAGTTATCAAGTAGCAGGCTTTTACGGTGATAGCTTGCGACGGACTGATGATTTGCCCGGATTGTCGTTTTTTTCCGCAAGCCTGCCAGATGATGCCAACCGCTTGTTCGACTTGACCTCTCAGCTCAGCCGCCAGTCTAACCGTGCAGCGTTGCACCGCCTTGACCGGTTAGCGGTCAGTTATCGAACTAGCAATAATGTAATCAAGTTCGGGCGCCAGGCTGTCAGCTGGGGTAATGGCCTGGCATACGCGCCGATGGATCTATTTAATCCGTTTGATCCGGCGGCAATCGATACCGAATACAAAGCAGGCGACGATATGCTGTACCTGCAACATTTGTTCGATAATGGCAGCGACCTGCAAATGGTGTCGGTGGGACGTCGTGATGCAGCACAACAAACATCATCAGAGGTCAATTCCATAGCTTTAAAGTTACACGGCTTTGCCGGCCAGAATGAGTATGATCTCTTGCTGGCCGATCACTATCAGGATACGGTGCTGGCGCTCGGCGGCATTGTTACCATAGGCGGCTCTATCCTCCGTGGCGATTGGGTATACAGCGACACAGATGATGGCGGTTTCAATAATATTGTGGCAAATCTCAGTTACGCATGGATGGCATGGGGAAAGAACGTAAGTGGTTTTGTCGAGTATTTTCACAATGATTTTGGCATCGGTGATGGTAATTACAGCATCGCCAAGCTGCAGACCCACCCACAACTCCTCAAGAGGTTGAGCCGAGGCGAGTTATTTACCGTGGCAAAGGACTATCTGGCGGCGTCGGCTACGGTAGAAATGGCGCCGTTATGGACGCTGACCCCCAATATTTTCTACAACATGTCAGACCAGTCCGGGTTATGGCAATTGCTGAGTCAACACAGTCTCAGTCCCAACAGGCAATTGGTGATAGCGTTGTCGCTTCCAGTGGGCCCGGTTGGTAGCGAATATGGAGGTGTTGAGG
>JAHHOC010000244.1 GCA_018677115.1 Arenicella sp.
TTGCTGGTGGGGCGGGAAATTCAAAAAGCCTACGGCGTTGCCCAGCAGGCCATATTAACGGTGCCGATTCTCGAAGGCCTCGACGGCGTGCAGAAAATGTCCAAGTCACTCGGCAACTATATCGGCATCACTGATGCGCCCAATGACATGTTCGGCAAACTGATGTCGGTGTCCGATGAATTGATGTGGCGTTATTTTGAACTGCTCAGTTTTCGGCCGCTCGATGAAATAAAGGGCTTCAGGAAGCAGATCGAAGAAGGCGCCAATCCACGCGACATCAAATTCCTGTTGTGCGAGGAAATTATCAGCCGCTTTCATGACGCCGCGGCGGCCGAATCCGCCAAGCAGGATTTTATCCAGCGCTTCCAGAAAAACGCCATCCCCGATGATATGCCGGAGGTAACTTTTGCATTAGGTAGCGGCCTGCCGATCGCCAATGTCATCAAACAGGCCCAGCTCTGCCCCAGCACCTCCGAAGCCATGCGCATGGTCAGGCAGGGGGCAGTCAAAATTGACGGCGAGAGGGTGGGCGACCCGAAACAGCTCATCACCCATGATGAGCCATTTGTATTACAGGTCGGCAAGCGCAAGTTTGCGCGCATTGTGCCGCAGTAAAATGATGCAGCGACTCAGGCCTCTAATTCTATTATGTGCGGTGCTGGCCTTTGCCGATACCGCCAGCGCACGCCTTGAAGTGTGCAACCGCACTGACCTGGTGTTGATGGTGGCGGTGGGCTATGACACTGCCGCCGAGCGCACCACCAGTGAGGGCTGGTGGCGCATCTATCCCGGCTACTGTGAGGTGCCAGTGGACGTGGCCATGGTCAAGGGCAGTTATTACCTGCACGCCGAATCCAACCCGCGCTCGACGATGCCGGATGATGCCTTCACCTGGGGCGATGATACGCCGCTGTGTGTCGACCTCGCAGACTTCCGCATGCCGGATGCAACAACTTGCCCAGCGGACAAAATCCTTATCAATTTTAACCAGATCGACAAGAACTGGCGCAACCTCAACAAGGTGGACATCCTCTACACCAAACGCGCCTACGAATCAGAATTCATGACCCGCATCGCCGGCGTGCAGCGCCTGCTATCCATCCTCGGCCAGGACATCGGCGAGATCGATGGCAGGCTGGGCGAAAAAACGGTGACTGCACTAGACGCAATCGGCCTCGCCAACGCAGTCTATGGCTTTGACTTCCGCCGCATCTACCCCATTCTCGAACAGATGATTGCCCAGCAGCAAAAACTGAATAATTGAGCCGTGACGACCATATTTTGCCAATAGGCGGCGGCCTTGTCTTCTAAGTAACCTTGTCCGCCAATCGAAGCCACGTTAAAGATTCAATTCGCACTGCATGGGTCGTTGATTCAGTGAATAACAATCGGCGAACGCCGTGTCCTTTAATACAACGTTAGCGGATCTAACTTTGCAGGCCGGTTCTCGGGAACAAGAGGTTTGGTCAGGGATAACGTACCCGACTCCAACGCGGATTCGGCGATATTGACAAATTTTGCCGGAACACGCGAGCTTTGTTTGCCCAGTCTCACAAACTTCTCCAGGTGTTCTCGCCAGTTTGATGAGCCAACATCGGTATTCGGAACACTTAATAAAAGGGTCCCGGCATTATAAAGCGCGGCAAGCTCAGTGGGTGCCAGCTTGACACCTTCGAGCGCAGTTTCTTGCGCTTCTTTATATCGGCCATTATCCCAAAGGTCTGCAGTCAAGAATAGATTTACACGCACCAGAAGACGTTTATTATTGATCGCTGTTGGCTGCGCTTGAGATTTCTTCACCAACTTATAAGCCGCTGCATAATCGCGCTTGTAATAGGCGACAAGACCATGGGCATAAGCGTAAGCTTTCTCAATTTTACTTTCAGACCGCGTGTCTCGAAAGTTCTGTTTCATTTTTTCTGCTAACTGCAAGGCGAGTTTTAAATCTTTATTGTCTAACAACAATGATAGACTTCTCATGGCCCTGGTGGGCACGCTAACGTGCCACAGATCCTCTCCTGTCTGAGTAGTCCATCGTTCCTCTAGTGAGGATTTTTTTGCGAATACCGCGCCTGCGGCACCAACGAAAACCAACTGCCAGTCGGGAGAAGCACGCAATGTCTTTACTAAAGAATAATAGCCAAAATTTATCGCCCAAACGGTACAGTCGTAATTTGATAATAGCTCGTAGGTAGGATTCTTCGATAAATTAGCCCATTCGCCATACCATGAAGCAAATGGGAAATAACGTGGGTCGATCATTACTTTTTGTTGAGG
>JAHHOC010000264.1 GCA_018677115.1 Arenicella sp.
CGCTCCGCTGGCGAATCCGCCGACATATCAACCCATCGCTGAAGAATGGATATTAAATCACAAATATCAATCGATTATTTAACCGGTAAGGGCCTCGAACTTGGGGCATTAAACAACCCTTTACCGGTTGATAGCGACAAAGCTCATGTGCACTATGCTGATCGACTTCCCAAGGCAGATGCCTTACGCCTGTTTCCCGAGCTTGAAGATATCGCTGATTCACTTATCGAGCCGGATTTGCTGATCGATTTTGATACCGACACATTACAATGCGTTAAAGACGGTGACTATGACTTCGTCATAGCAAACCACGTGATTGAGCATCTGGTCAATCCGCTGCAATTTCTTAAAAACGTCTGTGATCATTTAAAACCGGGTGGCCTATTTTTCCTAACCGTCCCCGATCGCGATTTTACCTTCGACAAACACCGTGCCTTAACAAGTGAGCAGCACCTGTTTGGAGAGTACCGTCGCGGCGTTAAAAAACTCAGCAATGCCCACATCCGCGACTTCCTGCTTTACAAAGAACCGGTTAATGATATACATCCGGCAGTACGTAAGTACTTTATCGAAAACGGACTTCCGCTAAGTTACTACAATGGCAACAAAATCCCCTTCAACCCGCTAAAGAGAAAACGCCTGTATGACTTTCACAGGTCACGCAGCATCCATGTGCACGTCTGGAACAAAGCATCCTTCGATGAATTGCTGTCGTCTGCCAATGAAAAACTTTTTCTTGGCTTTGAGCTGGTACCCACACACGAAGCAGCCGAGGCCACGGGTGAGATGATTTATCTATTGCGCAGATGATTCACTTTTGACTGACTTATAAAAAGCTTCGTCCCGATCGCTGTTCGCTTCCTCGATCACATAGGCGCGAATCGCCTCAACTGTTTCTGCATCGAACACTGTATCGAAGTTCGGCATGCCCCTGGACGCCAGGCCGCCACCCTTGACAATGGCTTGCCAGGCCTGCGCATTGGCCGTGATCCCGGAATAACGCAAATTAGGCACCAGTCCCGACGAATAAGCATGATCGCCATGGCAGACACTGCAACTATTGGCATAGGCTTTAGCACCGATTTCAATGGTTTCAGCGGGTACATCAAGCAATTCTGCAATCAATGGCTGTGGTTGTTGCGCCACCTCTGATTTTGGCAGTTCATTAGCAGCGCCCAATTTAAATACCAGCACGCGGCCGACCTTCGCGGTACTGCCGGTTGGTAGAACGCCACCGAAGCCCAACACGAACGACCCTCCCCAGCCAGATGCAACAGCTACGTATTGTTCACCATCAAGTTGATACGTAATCGGCGCCGCCACTACTCCGGTTTCGGTGAAAAACCGCCATAACCGATCGCCTGTCTGAGCATCGTAGGCAGCGAAGTGCGCATCTGCAGTGCCCTGAAAAACCAGATTGCCGGCGGTTGACAATACACCACCGTTCCATGGACCACCGTGTTCATAGGCCCATACCTGCTTCTGCGCCACCGGGTCCCAGGCCACCAGGCGCCCCTTAAGCATAGACTTGAGTGCAGCAAACATTGCTTTGTCGCTCGGCAACATGCCGTAGATAAAATCAGTGCCGGTGTTCCATGTACCTTGAGTATATTTGTAGTCTTGCTTGTCACCATAGACCCATGGGGCTTCCTGCGCGGGTATATAAACCAGGCCAGTAGCAGGACTGTAAGACATGGGGTGCCAATTGTGCGCTCCCAGTGGCCCCGGCAACTGAATTAATGGATCCTGGCCGGCGTTATAACGCGCATTTTCAGTTTCCACCGGGCGGCCGGTTTGCTGATCAATATGCGTAGCCCAATTGACCGAAACGAAGTTTTCGGCCGATATGAACTCTCCTGTTACACGGTCAAGCACATAGAAAAATCCATTCTTCGGCGCCTGCATGATGACCTTGCGTTGCGCACCGTCAATTTCCAGATCTGCCAGAATCATATGTTGGGTGGCAGTGAAATCCCAGGTTTCTCCAGGGGTAGTCTGGTAGTGCCATACGTATTCACCGCTATCCGGCCGCAATGCGACAATCGATGACAAAAACAGGTTATCTCCGCCGCCCGGGCTGCGAATCTTCTGGTTCCATGGCGAGCCGTTTCCGACGCCAATATAGAGCAGATCCAGGTCCGGATCATAGGCCATCGAATCCCACAC
>JAHHOC010000041.1 GCA_018677115.1 Arenicella sp.
GTTCAGGCTGCACGGTCATTTCAAAATTGCGGAGACTGTCAACGAGTATTCGAATTTCTATGCGATGCTGAAGAAAAATCTGGGCAAGCATAATGTGAGTCCAACTCACACTAGGGATGAGTTTTTATCGTTGAAAAACTTGTTGAATGAAGATCAAAAATTGGTTATTTGTCTGGAGGAAGATGGAACCATTGCCTGTGGTGTGTGGATTATTAGGGCTTCGCCGACGGCTTGGCATGCGCAGTACATTGCAAAAAACTACGACACCGAAATTGCCGGTGTCGTTGAAGCAGCATTGATCAAGTGCATGGAAATTGCTCGAGATTTGAATGCTCGAAACTTTTCTCTGGGGATTTCAACGGAGGATCAAGGAGCCCGGCTAAACTTGGGGTTGATCAGCTTCAAGGAGAAACTTGGGTGCAAACTACAGAATCGATATTTGTTACTTCCAAAGGCTTGATGCTGGACATTTTGATACTCAGGTGGCGTTTCCGAAATGAGTCCATACGGTGCTCGATTTGCTTCAATACCGCCTGCAATAGTTCATGAGCACTAACATTGTCATACTCAACAGTTTTGACCGTAGTGGCAGCTCTGTAATTGCCCGGACCCTGGCATCGCACCCACAGATCGAATTGCTTTTCCAACCATTTAACAGCGGAAGCATCCGAAGAAAAATGAACATTGTTTTGACGGATGACTCAGCGTCAGAAGAAGATCGCAATTTTTTCGTGGAATTGAATCAGGGAAGGTTCGATCGCGACTATGTTGAATCCGGTTGGTTTGAGAAGTATTCGACCGCTGACAGAATTATTCCCGGAAAGCTAACCATCATCAAGACGACACTTAACCATCTGACCATATCCTGGGTACGAAAAAACTTTCCAAACATACACTTCTGGGGCATATGGAGAGATCCCTATGACATACTCGCTTCACTGATAAGAAATGATTTTTACAATAAATGGTTTAAAACTGCTGCCGAACAACTGATAACCACTATTTCGTGTAGCCCGGAGGAATTTCCACCATTTTTTGCAAATAAACACCAGTGCCTGAACGGTAGACCAGCACGCATCCTTGCGTGGATACTGTCGGTCCGGAATTATTACTTTTTTGATCGCTTGAATAAGCACCAACTCTTAGATTACGAACAGTTCAAGTTCCATCCAACGAGTGAGCTGGACAGGATTCAGCAGGCATACAACTTGGCCAGGTTTAGGTGGCCCAACCCACTCGAAAAAGATTTGAATGTTGTTGGAAAACCATGGGTGGCCGGCGGTGACTACAAGAGTCATATCCCGGTAGAAGATCAAGAATATATTGATAATTTATTTGAACCCCTCATCCGGCTCAGAGAGGTGCGTTTTGGAGTCCCCTCGCGATCCTGTAGGTCCACGAACGAAAGGGAAACGCAAAATGATTGACTTTTTCGATTTTCAGAAAGTGCATCAGGAAATGGAAACCGAATTGCAGGCCGCAGCACGGCGGGTGATAAAGAGTGGGTGGTATGTGCTTGGAGATGAGTTAAGGCAATTCGAATCCCAGTTTGCCCGCTACTGCAATGTGAAATATTGCCTTGGTGTTGGTAACGGTCTGGATGCTTTGAGCTTGATTTTAAGAGCCTATGATATTGGGCAGGGCGATGAAGTTATCGTACCTGCACACACGTTCATCGCCACGTGGCTTGCTGTTACCCACACTGGAGCGACCGTCGTTCCAGTTGAACCGGATATTGAGACTTACAATATCAATCCCGGCGAGATTGAGCAGAAAATTACCAAGCGAACCAAGGCAATCATCGCGGTTCATCTTTACGGATTATGCGCTGACATAGACCCCATCAAGCAGGTCGCCGAGAAATATGGCATCAAGGTCATCGAGGATGCTGCTCAAGCTCACGGAGCAACTTACCTGGGAAAGAAATCTGGTGGGTTGGCAGATGCTGCTGCATTCAGTTTCTATCCAACAAAAGTACTTGGCGGACTGGGGGACGGTGGCGCGGTGTGCACACAGGATGCGGAACTGGCCGCTAAAATATCCAGTTTGAGAAATTATGGATCCATACAAAAATACGCCCATGACTGCACTGGGTTCAACAGCCGCCTTGATGAGATACAGGCGGCATTCTTGAGCGTGAAGTTAAATTATATTGATCGCACGACTCAATCGACAAGAAGCAACGCTCGCGAATATCGAAATGCTATGAATGACATTGCTGATTTGAACCTTCCTGAATCAAAATTTGACGATCGCCACGTTTATCACCAAATAGTATGTCGGGTTAAAAATGGAAATCGAGACAAACTGATTGAACACCTAAAGCAAGAAAACATTTCAGTCATGATTCATTACCCTGAACCTCCGCATCAGTCGGCGGCGTACAGGTCTAACTTTGGGGACAAGTCACGAT
>JAHHOC010000289.1 GCA_018677115.1 Arenicella sp.
GTGCTTCGCTGACATCGGCGCACACAGGTGTGCCAATCTCTACCTGGCAGCGTAGAAACTCAGGCGTTACACGCTCGCCTAACTGTGACTTACAGTCCTCAATAAAATCCGGTGACGGATCACGTACCAAATCGCGTGTCTGCGGATCCACCAGCAGGTATTCTTCTTCAACGCCTAAAGTCAGGGCAGGTATCATATATCCTCCTCAATTTCAGTTTGCCAAAGCCATCTTGAACGACTGAATCTTGTGGCCCACAGCTAGATAGTCCTCACTACGCCTACAAGATTAGCATGACAGAGACCAATTCTGCCCGATATTCACAGCCGGAATGACAGCAGTCACTTCATAAAAAACAGCTTGCTTCACCGGTCAAAACCCACTGATCGCGCGTTAACGATTTGACTAGAATTGGTCGTTGCCCGGCTTCGCCAAATTATTGATCTTGTTTCGACGCAATACCTTCAATAATAGATTGCGACCGCCGCGCAGCAGCGGATAGAGCAGTTTTGCCACTGTCGGAGTTTTAAAAATCCAGAAGTTCAAGCGATTAAAAACACCGCTGCGGCTGCTGATCAGGGAAAGCGCGTGAATGGCATCCGCTCCGTAATAGAGTTCATCTTGCAACTTCAGCACCATGCCCTGGTCGATGTCCCAGCCTCTCGCTGTAATCTCGTCAACCAAAGACCCGCCATGACGGGCATCAACCAGCCTGAGTTCGCCAACCGATTGACGCAGTCGAACCATACGGCAGTACATTGAACACACCGGACACTGTGTATCGTATACCAGTGCAATATCGTTTTCAGTCGCTCCACTACTCATATTCGTGCCATTGATTCTGCCTGATAAAGTTCCTCAAAGATGCATTGTCGCGCGACAACGGTTGCATCCAGGTATCAATATACGTCCGCTTCCACGTATTTTCTGCAAGCGGTGGTTCAAATTGATACAGATAGCGATCAACTTTAATAAACGCCGGTGGCTCGTCGGGAAACGGATTGTGCCCTATTAAACCAAGGCTATGCGGATCATTGTGCAGGAACTTCCACAACAGGTGAATCAGCCAACCGTGCTTGCTGGAGTCCGACTGGGCGGCGAACCATATTTGCCAGTCAATCCGCGGCTGGTAGGGCGCAATGATCGGCAGGCCAGCCTTGATATTAGTGGGTTTTGCCACAAACTCGTATTCCTGCCATTGGGTATCTGCGTTCAACGCCCTGTCACCGGTACCGGAAATGACCAGTTCAAATCGCTGCTTGCCAACATAACCAAAGGCACCATAGGTGTTGACCAGCGCCCAACGGTTGAACGAGGTGTTCATGATTTGCTTGTCTGAAACCAGGTTGCCCAGAACCGGCAGGCTCAGCCAAACCAGTATTCCGAAAACGGCATAGATAAAGTTATTTTGGAGCTGTAACGGTTGTCTTTTGTTCATTTCTGCGCGTTCTGCTTTCGTCACCAGTTTTTTGGGCAACACATGCGCCAGGAACCGGTCATCAAATAACACCAGCGCGGGGATCAGGGTTACCCAGTTAAAGAATGAATAATTACCGGTAAGAATCAATGTGGATTGAAAGGTCAGGAATATCAACCCGGCAAACACGCGAAGAAAACGCGGGTAGAAAACAAAAAATGCACAGATGACCTGCAGAAACTCAGCAAACATGACCCCGAACTTCAAGACAAAGTCCGGCAGAAAGTGCATGAAAGGACTAATCGGGTTAGGAATAGGCTGAGTTTCAAAGTGGTAAAACAGGCAGGTGAAATCATCCCAGCACTCTGACCCGCGTAGCTTTATCAATCCCGCACCCAGGTAGAATCGAAACAGGAAAAAGCGCAATAACCAGATAACCGGAAGCGGAGGTGCGCGATTTGGAAACGGTCGTCCATCAAATAAAGGGGTGAGAAAAATCATCAGGAAGCCCAGTTCGAGGGTCTGGATCTCCCAGCCAAAACCATAAAACAACTGACCGGCATTGACATACGACATGTACAGCAGCCACAACGAGAACATGATGATTGAATTGGCGTATCCCAACAACACTACCAGCGCCAGCGCGGCTCCCAGCCAGGCCACCGCCAGCAATGCCGCATCACTATTAACAAAATGAAATAGCGTTGGATTATCGAGGAATGCCAGCCACACAGTTTCCGTCTGCGTCGCGCTGATAAATTTTTTAATCGGCAATAAACCAGTTTCGCCGTAGAGCGCTAAAGC
>JAHHOC010000303.1 GCA_018677115.1 Arenicella sp.
CTGTTCAGTGGTATTTTTGCTGTGCCGGGTCCGCAGGCTGATTTAACTGACTACAGTGAGCTGGGGGTCGGGCAGACGGCATTGCGTAGAGTTGACGGCAAGCGGGTGTGGGTCACCCGGCTTAGCCAGTCGCAGCGTGACAAGCTGGCCGCTTTCGATAGCGCGATGGTTGTACAAACTGGAGGCTGCCGACTGGCCACCCAGATATGTGCAATCTCAACAGACACAGGCCGGACCGGTGTGGAACTCAGATTTGTAATGGATGCGCCGGTCTCGCTGCAGTCCGGCCTGCCGTGGGCCGGTGGTTTCGTCAATCCGGACAGCGGGATGATCTATGATCTTGTCGGCCGGGCCTATGTATTTCAGGGACCAGCCAGGCCGCTCGGTGTGGTAATTGGTGGGCAGTTAGCAGATTAGTTACCTAGCCACTGCAATGGCGGTTCATGCAACAAGGCAGCTTGTTCGCGCAAACTCAGAATGTGATCTTCCCAGCATTGTTGTGTATTAAACCAGGGGAAAGCCAGCTTAAAGGCCGGGTCAAGCCATCGTTTGGTAAGCCATCCATAGTAGTGGATCAAACGCAATGTGCGCAGTGCCTCGATTAGATGCAGCTGTCGCGGATCGAAATCACAAAATTCTGTGTAGCCGCACAATACCGCATCGAGGCCGGCGGTCATGTCGGCACGGTCCCCAGCCAGGAACATCCACACATCCTGCACAGCCGGCGCCATTCGAGCATCGTCAAAATCAACGATGTGAGGCCCATCATCGGTCCACAGCACATTGCTGGGGTGACAGTCGCCATGGCAACGTATCGACAGCATCTGGCCAGCGCGCTGGTAGCACTGTTCCACCTCGCGGAGCAGTTGGCTGGTCAGCGACGAATACGCCTCGATCAGATCCGCTGGCAGAAACCCGCTTTCCAGCACTATACCGCGGGGATAATGGCCAAAGCTTTGAATATTGAGTTCCGGTCGGTGTTGAAAAGCCCGCTGCTGCCCTACCAGATGAATGCGCCCCATAAAACGGCCCATTTGCTCAAGTTGGTCAAAGTCTTCCAGATCTGGTGCGCGGCCACCACGATTAGGGAACAACGCCAACCTGAAGCCATGAGCATGGAGCAGGCTCTGCCGCCCGATTAGCAGCGGTGCGACCACCGGGATTTCCAATCCTTCCAGTTGGCGGGTGAAATCGTGCTCTTCAAGGATCGCAGCATCATTCCATCGTCCCGGCCGGTAGAATTTAACCACCAGGCTCGAGCCGTCTTCCTGACCTACTCGATAAACGCGGTTTTCGTAGCTGTTGAGTGCCAATAAGCGTCCGTCGCACTTGAAACCAAAGTGATCAACAGTATTAAGTACATCATCGGGTGATAGATTAGCGTAAGCTTGATCAAGGCTCATATTGTCCCTAGGTTAGTCGTACAAATGATTTAGAATACAGACATATGATGATCAGTGATACTTTGCATTGCACTCCCGGCTCAATAATATTGTGCTGGAGTCCTGATGAACAAGCTTAAGGGACGTGCACCGATTCTGGTGGCGCACCGTGGTTATTCGGGGCGTTATCCGGAAAACACCTTGCTGAGTTATCAGGCGGCCTATGAGCATGGTGCCCGTTACCTGGAACTGGATTTGCAGATGACCCGGGATCGCGTGCCGGTGCTGCACCATGACCAGAGCCTGATGCGCATGGCTGGCGTTGATTTGGACGTGCGCGACATTTCAGCCAAGCAATTTAAGAGCTTGAAAGCAAGTTACCCGGAGCGCTTTGCAGAAGAGTTTGCTGACAATTGCTTCACTACGTTTCGACGCTTCTGTAACTGGTTAAAAAAGTATCCGGATGTAACTGTGTTTGTGGAGATGAAACAGGAGTCGATTGATCGTTTTGACGTACCGGTATTTTTCGATGAGGTCCAGCGACGTATCTTGAAGGCCGAAGTTGAGTCACAATGCGTGATAATTTCTTTCAATGATCAGGTAATCGAGTATTCACGAAAAATTTCCCCCATGCGTACTGGTTGGGTGATTCCCAGACGGAGCGATAGGAACAGGGACATTGCAAAGCAGTTAAAGCCGGATTTTCTGTTCTGTGACAAAGCAATTTTGCCTAAATCTGATCAGGAAATCTGGCAAGGTAGCTGGCAATGGGCGGTTTACAATCTGGATGATGTCGCTTCGGCTGTCGATATGGCCAATCGAGGTATACCTTTTTTAGAAACCAATCAAATTGGAACCTTGATGCAGGACAGCGAGCTGTCGAACCGCAAAGCGGACAAAACCTGACGCACAATTTTTGCAATAAAAAAGGCCGCTATAGGCGGCCTTTCTATTTGTTATGGATCGGGACTATCTGCTCAACGAGTCTCGTATTTCAGTGAGTAATTTGACTTCGTCTGAAGGTTCCGGTTCCGGAGCTTCCTCCTCGGCAGCTTCCTCAGCTGCTTTTGCTGCGTTCATGCCCTTGATAACAATGAACAGTGCGAATGCAACAATGACAAAGGTTACCAGTGCGTTGATGAACAACCCATAGTTGATGGTAACCGCGCCAGCTTCCTTAGCAGCCTCCAGTGTAGCGTAAGTAGCTCCTTCAACTGGATTCTTAATTACCGCGAACATATTGCCAAAATCAACTCCGCCGGTTATCACTCCTACGAAAGGCATAACGATGTCATCGACCAGCGATTTTACAATTGTGCTGAAAGCCGCGCCAATCACGATACCAACAGCCATGTCTACAAAGTTACCTTTCATGGCAAATTCTTTAAATTCTTTAAACATTAACGTTCTCCAGTTTTAGTTGTTTACCGTGTTCCGAGATTCGCTTACTGCAAGCCAGTGAACTTTAACCGGAAGCGGGTTTATACTGCTGGCGCACATTTAAGCCTGAGCACTAAGCTAATGCAAGGAGCAAAGGTAAGACATTGTTAATTCCTAGACATACACCAAGCTGACCTGGTAGTACGGGTGGTCGGATACGCCTTTTGCCAGCATTTGCCCGTCAACCACTTTAAAGCCCCTGGTAAGAATCCAGTCAATACGCTGTTCCTCATCGCTGTCCAGCGCTAGTTCGGCAATAGTATCGCAGACTCCGCTAGCTTCCAGCGCCGCCTTCAACATGGGGTCAGCTGCCGTTGTATTAAAATCACCAACTAGAATTGCCCGCGGGTACCTGGTGAATTCTTGCAGCACTGCCTTGAGTTGCTCATCGCGTCCGGCACGTGTGTGCAGATGAGTATTAATAAAGTGAAAGCGCTGATTCTGCCAGCTAACTTCGGCTACAGTCATATTTCGATAACTCTTGCCCGAGCGGTCCGGCAACATCTCTGTGCGCCAGGAAATGACTGGCAGTTTACTGAGCAACGCATTACCCCTGTGTTCGCGGAACCAGCGCCGGCGGGTCGCACAAAACAATACGCTTGCCCCGCTTCCAGCCGACAGGCAATCCGGCTGCCCGCGGCCAAGACCAATCCGGTTCAACCATGTTGGCGCATATACTTCCTGAATGCCGGCCAAATCCGCTTTTGCCAACACAGCAGCAGCGAGATCAATGTTACGTTTGCCGTCCAGGCTTTTGCCGGTCTGGATATTGAAGCTGGCGACATTGATTGTTCCCGGCTCTTCAGTGAGTGTCACAGGCATAACCCATTCACCGCCCGATTTGGCAGTTGCGGGTGTTGCCTTACGGGCAATCAAGTATAAAGCCGTGGCGGCGGTAATCAGCAATAACCAGCCGGCATTCATATTATTTTTGCCCGACCAGATAGGCCACGTAAGATAAACAGGCTTCTCCCTCTGTACTCACCTCAAATTCGCCATTGCCGCTTTCACCGTCCTCATCGGTGCCTTCCCAATAACAATCAACTGAGGAGAAGCCGGCGTCGTGAAAAATATCGATTAGCTCTGGCAGGCCCCACAGGCGCCATTCGTATGAAAAGGCATTAGTCATTTCGCTGCCATCGGGAAAACGAAAGTGGATGTGCATCTGCGCATGGCCATTGATGGGATTGACCTTGTCCTGATCCCAGACATAGGTGAAACTCTCGTCGTCCTGCTCGGTTTCCTCCTCCAGTTCCTGAATGCTTTCGGGTCCGCCATGCAAATCCACGACAAAAATACCGCCCTCCGCGAGATCGGCTTGCACACCCTTAAAGTAATCAAGCATTTCGGCACGGGTTTTAAAAACCCAATATGAAAAATTCTGTGCGCAGCGCACGTCAGGAGACCGGCGGCTGGGCGTTCGCGCATCTTCCTGGTATTGCGCTACCCTGTCACGATCATTACCGAGTGGGGCCAGGTTATGATCATATCCCCAACGCAGTGGTTCCGGATCGATATCATAGGATTCAGTGGTATTCCGATGATGCAGCTTCACCCAGTAACATGAAAGCAAACAGGTTCCACAAAAATCCTCCCGCATATGTGTGGGCTCACCTCCGCGCAGCGCTTTGTAAGTATTAAATAAAAATTCGACATCCTGCTCGGCCGACTGCACAGCTTTTTGATAGAGAACATATTTGTCGGCGCTGCCGGCGGTGAATCTTTTGTTCATTTTCTGGTCTTTATTGCATGCTTATTGTGGCGCTAAAGTGTAGCTGAATTTCTGTGCCCGAAGTAGGCTTTAAATTTGCTGGCGGTAGAGTCCCAAATCTGCCTGGCGGGTGCACTGGAAACACCCTGCAACAGGTCGCTGCCTATAAAATAATCACTGCCGGTTTATTTTACCTGGCGATACTTCAAATTCACTTATACTAAACATACCGGGCCCAGCAGAACTCGGGGGTGACACCTAAAAGTTTGGCAAGATGTTCAGTTAGACTGACAATAATAATCGCTAAGCCATTGAAATTTTTATAACTATAAAAATATTGATTTTTCGAGAAGACTGCGAGTTATACACAATTATTTATTGTCAAGATGTTTGTTCATTTTTTTTTAATTTTCATTTAGTTTCTGCAATACCCATACCTATCCCTTTGAAAATAAAGATATTTTTTGATAGTCGCAAATTGTCAGCCAATTTGCCGCCTTTGCCGGGGGCCGCGACAGTATTTCAATCACCGGATTTATCAACAAAGTTATCCACAGTTCATTGTCGACGGGAATGCCTGCTTTTAAATGGCATCCGGCGGCCAGTCAGCAGAGCCGACACGCAGTGAAGCAGACAATAGCCACAGTCGCAGTGCCGGTACCATTGCGACGCACGTTTGATTTTAAAATACCGCCAGATCAAGCGCTGCGGGGACCGCAGCCATGTGTTGGTGCGCGGGTTCAGGTACCGTTCGGAGCGCGCGAACTGATCGGCGTGATCATACAACTTAAAGACCACTCAGAATATCCTGAGCACAAGCTGAAAAGCCTGATTAAAACCCTGGATCCGGAACCTGTTTTCGACCCGCTACTGTGGTCCGTGTTGCAATGGATATCGCGCTATTACATCGCTCCTATTGGCGAGGTATTGGATACCGCACTGCCACAGGTTCTGCGCAAGGGAAACCCCCTGGCACCCCCGGTTGTCAGGAGCTGGCGGCTTACCGAGCATGGCCGTAGCTGCCCTATAGAGGAGCTTGAACGTGCGCCACTGCAATTGGCAATTGTCAAACGATTTATGCACCGGGAAGTTCTCAGTCCAATAGACTTTAAGCAGGGATCATCGGGTTGGCGGCAGGCCCTGGCAAGTCTGGTCAATAAGGGCTGGATAGAAGAACAAAGTTCCGTACCCGAGCTCAAGGAGGTGGCCGATTCAGATCCATCCCAGGTATCACTCAATGAGCAACAGCGCATTGTGGTGCAGAAGTTACAGCCTTTACTGCGGGCAGACCGCTTCTCCACCAGTTTATTGCATGGTGTGACCGGAAGTGGGAAAACCGAGGTTTATTTTGCAGCTATGCGTCAGGTGATTAAGCACGGCCGACAGGTGTTGATGCTGGTTCCGGAAATCGGCTTAACCCCGCAATTGCTGCAGCGAGTTAAGACACAGCTTGGTTGCCCTATGGTCACCATGCATTCCGGATTAAACCCGGGAGAGAGGCACCTCGCCTGGTGGCACGCACGCCAGGGCAGCGCCAAAGTTGTTATTGGCACGCGTTCGGCTGTTTTTGCCCCACTTCAGAATCTTGGCCTGATCGTAATAGATGAAGAGCATGATGGATCCTTCAAACAACAGGATGGCGTGCGATATCAAGCCAGGGATGTGGCCATCTACCGCGCTAAGCAGCACGACATCCCGATTGTTCTTGGTTCGGCTACGCCTTCGCTGGAGAGCTATGCCAACGCGCGGTCAGGCCGTTACCAGTATCTGACCTTGACCGCACGTGCGACCAGCACCGATATGCCGGAAGTCGAACTGCTTGACCTCAATCGTCTTCCCAGTATCGACGGGCTTAGCCCGACAATGACGGAAGCAATTGAAGCCACACTTAATGATGGCAAACAGGTGATGTTATTCCTGAACCGCAGGGGTTATGCCCCAGTTCTATATTGTGCAGATTGCGGCACCACAGTTAAGTGCCACCGTTGTGATTCGCACCTGACACTTCATCGGAGCATAGCTCGCATGCGTTGTCATCATTGCGGCTTTGAGGGCAACACGAATAAACAGTGTGCTAGCTGCAATAGCGAGCGGCTGGTGGAGGTCGGTGAGGGCACGCAGCGCGTTGAAGAAGCCCTTGCACAACGTTTTCCTGCAGCCAGGCTGTTACGTATTGACCGCGACAGCACCCGCCGTAAAGGAGAATTGGCCAGGTTGCTGGAACAAGCCAGTGCCGGCGATGCCGACATTCTGCTGGGTACACAATTGCTGACCAAAGGCCACGATTTTCCTGCAGTGGCGCTGGTAGGCATTCTGAATGCAGATCAGGGGCTGTACAGCACGGACTTCCGTGCCAGCGAAGTATTATTCCAGCAGTTGGTTCAGGTGAGTGGGCGGGCGGGGCGTCGCGATCAAGTTGGCCGTGTGCTGATCCAGACCAGTTTCCCCGACGATCCATTTTTCAGCTGGGTGATAAAACACGACTTCAATGGTTTTGCACAACATTTGTTGAAACAGAGACAAGCCTGCAATTATCCACCGTTCGGATATTTTGCCTTGATGCGCGCTGACTCAACCCACCAGTCCAGGGCATTACAGTTTTTAAGGCATGCCCGGGCTGCGATGCCATGTCGCGATGATGTGCAGATCATGGATCCGATCCCGGCACCCATGGAACGGCGCGCGGGCAGGCATCGGGCGCAGTTGCTGTTCAGTGCAAGTAACCGATCGGCATTGCATGCCACGCTGGTCAGCGGCCTGGAGCAGCTGGCGAACGATGCGCTGGCAACTAAGCTGGCGGGTTCGGTGCGATGGAATTTGGACATCGATCCAATAGATCATTATTAATGTTCTGGCGTCGGTCAAAATTACTCAGAAAGCCAAATATTGTTGAAATCTTTTACCAAGAAAACGGTAAAATCGCGCCTTCATACACGCCTTTCAGGTCGAGATTATTCAGGTGAAGAAACAGCTCCAACAATTGTTCCTGCAGGCTTTGGACCAGCTGCAGGCAGAGGGCGTTATCCCCGCTGAACAGTCGATCGAGGTAAGCTTCGAACGTAGTCGACAAAAAGACCATGGTGATTTCGCAACCAATTTGGCGCTGATACTGGCCAAGGCAGCTGGCCGCAATCCGCGCGATCTGGCCCTTCTGATTATTGAAGCACTGCCAGCAGAGCCCGCAATACACAAAGTTGATGTAGCCGGTCCCGGATTCATCAATATCTGGTTGGCCGGGGATGCCCGCAATGAGGTTATCGGATCGGTGTTTGAGC
>JAHHOC010000308.1 GCA_018677115.1 Arenicella sp.
ATTGTCGGACAGTCGCAGGCTCTGAAAGCCGATGCCCTGGATTTTCTTGGCGACAGTGCGACCTATGCCTTGAGTCTATGGGCAATCGGCAAAGCCAGCGAAACGCGCAGCAATGTGGCAATAATTAAGGGTATCAGTCTGTTGTTAATTGCGGTTTGGGTGTTGGGTTCAACGCTGTATTACGCCTTGATTGTCAATCAGCCCAGTGCACCGATAATGAGTTCCGTAGCCCTTGCCGCCCTGACCGCAAATCTTGTCAGTGTTTTCTTGCTGATGAAATACCGCGATGGTGATGCCAATGTGCGTTCAGTATGGTTGTGCAGCCGTAATGATGCGATAGGCAATATTGCCGTACTTGGTGCCGCTGGCGCAGTCGCGGTCAGCGGTAGCCATTGGCCTGATGTGCTGGTGGCTTTCGCGCTGGCAGCATTGTTCTGTAATTCCGCGATACAAATCATCCAGCAGGCGCAGTGCGAAAAGTCGGCGGCTGCTCACTGAATTTTGTCGCAATCAACCGCATGAACCGCACCAGCGGCCGCTGGTGCGGGCAATGATTCAGCTGCACTAACACTATGTTCACGAAGACTTTTTCGCTTGTCCGGCGTGGCTAAAACCGCTATCGTTTCGCCTTTCTAATTTATTCCTTATATTCAAATGTCCGTTCCCCCGATACTTAAAAATCTAAGTTTGCCTGTTATTGCGGCTCCGATGTTCATTGTGTCGGGCAAGGAAATGGTCTTGGCGCAGTGCAAAGCCGGGATAGTGGGCTCATTCCCCGCGCTCAATGCCCGCGGCGAGGGAGAATTTGAAAATTGGTTGCAGTTCCTGCATGAGGAGTTGGACAGATACAATCAGTCCAATCCGGATACACCTGCGGCACCCTTTGCCGTCAATCAAATTGTATTCAAATCCAATGCACGGTTGCAGCAGGACATGGATCTGTGTGTCAAATACAAAGTGCCGATTATTATTACTTCACTGGGTGCGGTACCGGAAGTTAATGAAGCCGCGCACTCCTATGGGGGAATCGTTTTTCACGATATCATCAACCAAAAATTTGCCAAAAAGGCAGTTGAAAAGGGCGCCGATGGCTTGATCGCCGTCGCTGCCGGAGCTGGCGGTCACGCAGGAACATTGAGTCCATTTGCGTTGGTACAGGAACTCCGCGAGTGGTTTGATGGGCCAATTGCATTATCGGGATCAATCGCAACAGGCGGGGCAGTACTTGCTGCCCAGGCCATGGGCGCGGATTTCGGCTATATCGGTTCTTCATTTATAGCTACCAAAGAGGCCAATGCGGAGAATGCATACAAACAGATGGTAGTTGCCTCCAGCGCGGATGACATAGTCTATTCAGATTACTTTACCGGTGTCTCCGGTAATTACCTGAAGCCCAGCATTACTGCGGCCGGACTGGATCCGGAAGACCTGCCGGCCGGAGACATTACTGCCATGCAGAAAATAACCGATACTCAACCGGATACCAAAGCATGGAAAGATATCTGGGGTTGCGGGCAGGGAATCGGTGCTGTCAGCGAAGTTCAGAGCGTGGCAGAAAAGGTCGAGCAGTTAAAGACCGAATATATTGCTGCCCGGCAGGCCATAACTAATTAATCACGTGGCATGGATGATGTCGGGCCAGCAAAGCGCTGCTGTTGATGCCAATCTGTTTAAGCCGTTTGTACGATTCTATCTTTTTTGTTTTTAATTTATTACTATCGCTAACATCTGCAACGCTCCGGGAGCAACAAATGAAACTAATCACCGCTATTATCCGCCCATTCAAGCAGGATGATGTGAAAGATGCACTCTCACAAATCGGCGTCATGGGCATGACTGTGTCGGAGGTCAAGGGGTTTGGTCGCCAGAAAGGCCATACTGAAATTTATCGCGGTGCAGAATATGCGATTGACTTCATTCCCAAAACCAAGATTGAGGTTGCTGTGACCGACGACCTGGTCGACAAGGTAGTGGATGCAATTGTCGAATCTGCTAAAGGAAACAAAGTAGGCGACGGCAAGATATTTGTCACCAACCTTGAGGAAGTGGTTCGAATCCGCACAGGTGAGACTGGCGACGACGCACTATAACGATAAGACGACCGCTCTATAACAATAAACTAAAAGGTTAAAAATGACTCTACGTACCGGGCAGGCTATTGCCGCAATATTACTGCTCTCGCCGTTACCGGCGATGGCTAATGAAATTAATGCTGGTGATACCGCGTGGATGCTAACTGCGTCAGCACTGGTACTGATAATGACTTTGCCCGGACTCTCGCTGTTCTATGGTGGTCTGGTTCGCTCGCGCAACCTGCTGTCTATTCTCATGCAGTGCTTCACCATTGCCTGTGCTATGTCGTTATTGTGGTTTGTGGTCGGCTACAGCCTGGCATTTTCGGGTGACGGTGCCTGGATAGGTAACCTTGACAAGGCGTTTCTGAGTGGTGTGACGTTAGATTCGGTAAGCGGCACTATTCCGGAGAGCGTTTTTATTGTATTTCAAATGACCTTCATCATGATTACGCCGGCACTGTTTGTCGGCGGATTCGCCGAGCGCATGAATTTTTCTGCCATGCTGATGTACTCCGTATTATGGTCACTGCTGGTTTATGTGCCTATCTGTCACTGGGTTTGGGGCGGCGGCTGGCTTGGCCAGATGGGGCTATTAGATTTTGCCGGTGGAACCGTAGTTCATATCACCGCCGGTGTCAGCGCGGTGGTAGCTGCAGTCGTTTTGGGCAGCCGCAACGGTTTTCCTGGAAAACCAATGCCACCACATAATCTGGGTATCACTGTAGCGGGTGCAGGCCTGCTGTGGTTTGGCTGGTTTGGTTTCAACGGTGGTTCGCAGTTGGCAGCCGACGGTGGCGCAGGTATGGCCATTCTTGTTACACATTTAAGTGCCGCTGCCGGTTCGCTGGCGTGGATGACAGTCGAGTGGATTCGTTACGGCAAACCAAGCGTGTTAGGAATAGTCACGGGAATGGTGGCCGGCTTAGGGTCGATCACGCCCGCGTCGGGGTTTGTGGGGCCGCTCGGCGGGGTAATAATCGGACTCTCTGGAGGCGTGATTTGTTATTTCGCCACGCAGTTCATTAAAGGCAAGTTGAAAATAGACGATTCGCTGGATGTATTTCCCGTGCATGGAGTCGGCGGGGCGTTGGGAACCCTATTGGCGGCGGTATTCATTTCCGCAAGCTGGGGTGGCGCGGGTTATGCCGAGGGCGTGAGTATGGCCAGTCAGCTATCGGTGCAAGCGATAGGCGTAGTCGCCACTGTTGTCTATACAGCTGCAGTTTCTTATCTGTTACTGAAAATAGTCGGTTTGATCGTTGATCTCAGGGTTGATGGCGATACCGAACAACAGGGACTTGATCTGGCTCAGCATGGTGAGACGGGCTATAATTTGTAGCAGACGGTTTAACTGAAGGTATTTATTGTGGAGGCGAAGAAAATACGCCTCTGACTATCTATACTGGCGACTGAAGATGCTTTTTTCTGTTTTTTTCCGGCATATCGTGGGGGTTCTGGCCTTGTTTGTCAGTATAGCCGTGTTTGCTGATGATTATTCTGATGGCATGCGGGCCTATATGGCGCGGGACTATGCACAGGCGCAAATGCATTGGCTTAAAGCAGCGGAACGAAAAGATCCCAAATCGATGTTTAATCTGGGGTTGTTACATGAGCAAAGACTGATACGAGGTGCTAATGCGCGTAAAGCAGAAAACTGGTATCGGCTTGCAGGCCAGAATGGATATCCGGCGGCAGATTATCACCTGGCTCGGCTGTTAGCAGCCAGCGCCGGAGCTGGAGATCAGGTAACGCAACTAATCAAGCGCTCTGCTTCCAACGGCTATTCACCAGCCCGTCGAGAGCTCGGGCAGTCAGCAATGCGGGTAGAGCCTGTCAGGCAAAAAACGCCAGGCCGGGTAACGACCTCTGTAGCAGCCGACCGTGTTTTGGATCAAAACTGGATTAATGCGCAATCAGCCTCAAGTTGGACAATTCAATTGTTGGCGTTTGAGGACATGGTCAAAGTTAATGCTTTCATTAATGCTCATGCACTTCATGATCACGCTGCCTATTTCGCTGAGAGAGACCAGAATGGTACGCTGTATAAACTGATATACGGTGCTTACGAAAGCAAAGATAAGGCCAACAATGCACGACAATCGCTGCCGCAAAGCTTAAAACAATATGGGCCATGGCTGCGCACTCTTGGCAGCGTGCAGAATGTCATCGCCGGTAACTAGCTTACCAAATTTCCCACTGATATTTCGACTACCGTTGTAGGCGTGAAGAGCGCCAGGTTTGCTGATGGAACTTGCCCCACTTACTGACAAATGTGACGATCTCGAGCAGCGCGGTGTTTTGCTCAGGGGGTATCTTTGACTTCGACAGCAAAATTGAACGGCTGGAAGAAGTGCTGCGTCAAATGGAAGATCCCGGCATTTGGGAGCAACCCGCGGTAGCGCAAAAATTAGGGCAGGAACGGGTCTCATTGGAAAAAATCGTTAATACCTTACAAAGGGTTAGCGCCGCAGTTATCGAGGGTCGTGAAATTTTGCAGCTGGCAGCCGATGAAAACGACCAGGAACTGCTGGATTCAGTGGCCGCCGACCTTGCTGAGGTGGAGACTGAGTTATCGGCGCTTGAGTTCCAACGTATGTTTTCGGGTGAGATGGATGCGAACAACGCCTTTATCGACATTCAATCCGGTTCCGGTGGAACCGAGGCCCAGGATTGGGCCAATATGCTGTTGCGTATGTATCTGCGCTGGGCGGAAGCCACCGGATTCAAGGCTGAAATTATCGAACTGTCAGAAGGTGAGGTGGCTGGAATCAAGAGTGCGACCGTTAAAATAACCGGTGACTACGCGTTTGGTTACCTGCGAACCGAAACCGGGGTTCACCGTCTGGTCAGGAAATCTCCATTTGATTCGGGCAACAGGCGCCATACCTCTTTTGCGTCGTTGTTCGCCTACCCGGAAATAGACGATAACGTGGAGATTGACATTAATCCCTCAGACTTGCGGATTGATACATATCGCGCCAGTGGTTCCGGGGGCCAGCATGTAAATAAGACTGATTCGGCGGTTCGAATAACCCATGAGCCCAGCGGAATTGTCGTACAATGTCAGAGCGACCGATCTCAGCATCGCAACAAAGACGCTGCAATGTCGATGCTCAAGGCGCGCCTGTATGAGTATGAAATGCAGAAAAGGCGATCAGAGCAGCAGGCTGTTGAAGACGAAAAATCGGACATAGGCTGGGGCTCGCAGATTCGTTCTTACGTGCTTGACCAATCCCGAATCAAGGATTTGCGCACCGGTGTTGAGACCGGTAATACACAGGCTGTGCTTGATGGAGATTTAAATCAATTTATCGAGGCCAGTCTTAAACAGGGCCTATAGACAATCAAAAAAACAGTGAACGATCAACAAGACAACCAGCCTCAAGTGGACGAGAATGACCTGATTCACCAGCGTCGTGAAAAACTGACGGGCTGGCGCGAGAAGACTCAAGCCTACCCGAATACCTTCAAACCAGCGCACCTGGCCGTCGATTTGATTGCGGCTTATGCAGATATGGATAAGGAGCAACTGGCGGAAATGGCGGTACAAGTCAGCGTGGCAGGCCGCATTATGAGCCGCCGCATAATGGGCAAGGCCAGTTTTGCTCATTTGCAGGATAGAAGCGGACAGTTACAGCTGTATGTTCAGCGTGATGCACTACCTGAAGGGTTCTACAACGAGGAATTTAAGAAGTGGGATATCGGTGATATCGTGGGCGCCGGGGGAACGCTGTTCAAGACCAATCAGGGCGAGCTCAGTGTCAAAGTGAATCAGCTGGAACTGCTGGTTAAGTCGTTACGTCCGTTACCTGAAAAATTTCACGGCTTGACTGATAAGGAACTGTCTTATCGTCGGCGTTATGTGGACTTAATTGTTAATCAAGACAGTCGTGAGGTGTTCCGCGCGAGATCGAGAATAATTGCCCATATTCGTGATTTTATGCTCGAGAGAGATTTTCTCGAGGTTGAGACACCGATGATGCAGACCATTCCAGGTGGTGCTGTGGCCAGGCCGTTTATAACTCATCACAATGCATTGGATATGCAGCTGTACCTGAGAATTGCCCCCGAATTATTTCTCAAGCGCCTGGTTGTGGGTGGGTTCGAGCGTGTTTTTGAAATTAACCGAAATTTCAGGAATGAGGGCCTCAGCACTCGGCATAATCCGGAGTTCACCATGCTCGAATTTTATCAGGCATATGCGGACTATAACGACCTGATGGATATGACCGAGGAAATGATAAGAGGCATAGCTGCCAGCGAAGCGTCTGGCGGAGTGATTGACTATCAGGGACAGCAAATTGATTTCAACAAGCCATTTCAGCGCATGACAGTGGCCGAGGCGATTTTGCAGTTCAATGGTGAATTGGCAGTTGAGGATCTGATGAGCCGGGAAACTTTGGTCGCCTACGCTGAAAAATTGAAACTGCCTGTGCGGGACAGTTACGGTATCGGCAAGATACAGGTCGAGATATTCGAAAAAACTGCAGAGGAAAAGCTGGTCGACCCAACATTCATCACCGCCTACCCGGTCGAAGTATCACCGTTATCGCGCCGTAATGATGACGATGATTTTGTGTCCGATCGCTTTGAACTATTTATCGCTGGACGTGAAATAGCCAACGGTTTTTCCGAGTTGAATGACCCGGAAGACCAGGCTGCCCGATTCCAGTTGCAGGTAGTAGAAAAAGAGGCCGGCGACAACGAGGCAATGCACTATGATGCCGACTACATTCGTGCACTGGAATACGGGATGCCGCCTACCGCCGGCGAAGGCGTTGGTATTGACCGCTTAGTGATGTTGTTCACCGACTGTGCTTCGATACGGGATGTGCTGTTGTTCCCGCACATGCGACCCGAGGCCGATTCTTAGACTACGCTAGTGGCGACCACCAATCTTCCTTTATTTATCGGCAGGAGATATTCCCGGGCCAAGCGGCGTAATGGATTTATCTCCTTTATTTCGGCTATATCAATGGTTGGAATTGCTCTCGGTGTATGGGCATTGATCACCGTCATCTCAATAATGAATGGCTTCGAAAAGGAGTTGCGAGGCCGGATTCTAGATGTCGCATCTCATGTGAGTGTCACCGGTGCCGGAGGCTGGATCAGTCAGTGGGATAGTCTCTCCGGGGAAATTGACAAGATTCCCTCGGTGGTCGGCTATGCACCCTATATTGTTGGCCAAGGGCTGGTTACCCTGGGTTCATCGGTACAGGGTTCGGTGATACGTGGAATTCTGCCGCAACGCGAAGTTGCTGTATCTGCGTTAAAAGATCACCTTTATGATGGTGATTTCAGTGATCTGGAGGACGGCGGCTATAAGGTGATTCTTGGAGAGGAACTGGCATACCGCTTAGGCGCAAATATTGGCGACAAGGTTACTTTGATATCGCCACAGGGGCGGTCTACCCCCGCTGGTTTGATGCCTCGTTTACGTCGTTTCACCGTAGTTGCGACTTTCAGCATCGGTATGCATGAGTACGACAGTGCGCTGGCGTTAATCCATATTGATGATGCGGCCAGGTTATATAAGAGTAACGGCATGGTCAGTGGTGTGCGACTAAAGCTGGATGATGTCTATCAGGCTCCGTCCGTGAGCCTGGCCCTCGCAGAAGCACTGGATCATCAATACTATGTGGATAACTGGACGCGTCAACATGAGAATTTTTTCCGTGCGTTGGCCATCGAAAAGCGGGTGATGTTCATCATATTATTTCTTATCGTCGCCGTTGCAGCGTTTAATATCGTGTCTACGCTGGTGATGGTGGTTACCGATAAAAAAGCAGACATTGCTATTCTGCGGACACTGGGGCTGTCGCCTAACAAGGTGATGGGAATATTTTTTGTACAGGGAGTGACGTCCGGGGTGATCGGTACACTGGTCGGCGCCGTGCTCGGTGTGCTTACCGCTCTCAATGTTTCCACTATTGTTCCCTTTATTGAAGGGCTGATAGGTTTTCAGTTATTTCCGGCTGACGTTTATGTGATATCCGACTTTCCCGCGGAATTACGCTGGGCAGATGTGCTGGTGATCGTGGTGGCTGCGATTGTCATGAGCATGTTAGCAACTTTGTATCCGGCCTGGCGTGCTTCCAAAACTCAGCCGGCCGAAGCGCTGAGGTATGAATGACTGCTAATGATGGAATACTGCAGTGCCGCCAACTGGGTATGATCTACACAGAAGGTCCGCACGATGTTCACGTATTGGAGAATATTGACCTGAATGTTGGGGTCGGCGAACGGCTTGCAATTGTGGGTGCTTCGGGATCGGGCAAAAGTACTCTGATGCATCTGCTTGGCGGCCTCGAGTTGCCCAGTAGTGGTTCGGTATGGATCGATGGTCAGCAAATGTCGGCGGTGTCCGATCGGCGGCGTGGAGAGATTCGTAATCGGTATCTTGGCTTTGTCTATCAATTTCATCATCTGCTGCCAGAATTCACCGCAGTAGAAAATGTGGCCATGCCGTTGCTGATTGGTGGCAGGGACACAGCGGACTCGCTGCGCAGTGCCGAGGCTATACTGGCAGAAATCGGTCTGTCAGAACGCTTACAGCACAGGCCGATCGAGCTTTCCGGAGGTGAGCGTCAGCGGGTGGCGATAGCGCGCGCACTGGTCACAGAGCCAAAATGCGTGTTGGCCGACGAGCCAACCGGGAACCTGGATCACAAAACCGCTAACGCTGTTTTTGACATGATGTTACAGCTAAATGAACGCACCGGAACCTCTCTTGTCATGGTAACCCACGACATGCAGCTAGCCGGCAAAATGGACAAACAGTACCATTTGGAAGACCGGCATCTGCGATTGGTCAGTTAGCTGTCGTCACCAGCAGCAGGTCTGGTTTTATTGCCTGCGAGACGCAGCAGTTGCC
>JAHHOC010000313.1 GCA_018677115.1 Arenicella sp.
CCACCGGCATTGATTACGAAGTCCGGCGCGTAGAGGGTGCCGCGTTTGAGTAGCATCACACCGTTTTCATGCTGCGCCAGTTGGTTGTTGGCAGCCCCGGCGACGATAGGCGCGCGCAACAACGGAATGGTGTCACTATTCAGTACAGCGCCCATTGCACAGGGGGCAAAAACATCAACATCGGCGGTTAGAATTTTACCGGTATCAGTTTTGATGGCGCCCAAGGTGAGTGCTTCAGTAAGATTGGCCTCGTTGACATCCGCCACCAGAACTTCTGCACCGTGTTCCTTCAGCAATTTGATAAGGTATCTGCCCACCGATCCGGCACCCTGAACAGCCACACTGATTCCTTCAAGTGAATCACTGCCGTTTTTGTAATGCAAAGCAGCCCTGATACCACAAAATACGCCATAGGCAGTCATCGGGGATGGATCACCGCCGAAGCGCTGGGCTTCGTTAACACCACTCACGTATTTTGTCTGGCCACCCATTATTTTTAAATCGGCAACACTGGTTCCCGAATCTTCAGCAGTTATGTACTTGCCCTGCTGCTGGTCAACAAACCGGCCCATGGCCTCCAGTAGCGCGGGAGTTTTCTCGGTATGTGGATCACCGATGATCACTGCCTTGCCACCGCCCATAGGCAGACCGGCCAGGGCCGACTTATAGGTCATGCCACGGCTCAATCGCAATACATCTATCAAAGCATCGTTGTCGCTGGCATACGGATACATGCGGCAGCCACCGACTGCCGGGCCAAGATTTGAGTTATGCACGGCAATTATCGCCCGCAAACCACTGGTGCTATCTTCGGTAAATGACACGAATTCGTGATCATCAAAGATAGGTTTGGAAAAGCTGAACATCGGATAAGCCCTGGGTTGATTTATATGACTTCAGGCGACGTGTGCAACTTCAACCGGTAACACTGCCTGCCCGTGATAACGCTTTAGCTGTTGGCTAAGGCGCAATTGATACTGCTGGTAGTTGGCCTGCTTAACATGGCCATAGCCACGTACATCGAGCACGAAATTCATGATCTGCATTGCATGGTCAAGATTGTCCTCGGATAGATTACCAAGCAGGGTATCAGCCGTGGCACACACCTCATCGATAAGCTGGCGTTCCATCCTGCGTTCGGCGCTGTAACCAAAAATATCAAACGCGGTACCGCGCAATCCTTTGAGGCGCGCCAGCAATCCGAATACTGGCAGTATGTAGCTGCCAAACTGCCTTTTAATCAGGTGACCGGTATCCGGGTCACGGCGCGACAACAAGGGTGGCGCCATATGCAGCTGCAATTTGTAGTCACCGCTAAAGCTGCTTTTCAGTTGCTGTTGAAACCGGCCATCCGAGTATAATCGTGCCACTTCGTATTCGTCTTTATAGGCCATCACCCGGTGCAGCGCCTTGGCGAAAGCGATGCTGAACGCGTTGCTATTGTCGCCGAGTATTTCGCGCTCCCTCGCCTTAACAGACTCCACCCGTTGCCGATAAGTGTCAGCATATTTTGCATTCTGGTAAGCAGCAAGATCGGCACTGCGATAATCAACAATTTCATCCAACCCGCTGAGCGGCGTTAGCCGGTTTTTGTCGATCTGCGAAATCTCACGCACCTGAGCCTCATCATGTGCCGCCAAACGGCCCCAGAGAAAGGCCTGTTTATTGAATTCAACCGCGACATTGTTTATTTCCAGCGCTTTCTCAATCGCTTCTGAACTGACCGGTAGCATTCCCTTCTGGTAAGCGTAGCCGACCATAAACAGGTTGGTGGCGATGGTGTCGCCCAGCAGCGCCAAAGCTATGTCTGTGGCAGGAAGGAAATCTACCATGCCTTGGCTCAATTCATCACGGATGCTTTGTTTCATCGGTTCGATGTGAAATACAGCATCGGGGTTGTTGACGAATTCAGCGGTCACCGCCACGGTGTCGTTGATCACCGCATAACTACGATCTTGATGCAGTTTAGCCAGGGCATCATCACCAGCACTGACCAATAAGTCGCAACCAATCACCAGATCCGCGTCGCCCGCAGGAATGCGCACTGCATGAATGTCACGCTGGCGCTTCGCAATACGCAAGTGACTCACCACCGGTCCGAATTTTTGTGCCAGCCCGGTTTGATTCATAGTGGCCACTCCCTTATCTTCAAGGTGCGCTGCCATCGACAATACTGCGGCAACGGTGAGCACACCGGTGCCACCCACGCCGGTTACCAGAACATTCCATGGCTGTTCAATTTCCGGTAGCTGGGGTTGCGGCAAGGTATCCGACAACTCAGCTGCACTGATTCCGGCCCCCTTCTTCATTTCTCCACCCACTACGGTGACAAAGCTGGGACAGAACCCATTCACGCAGGAGTAATCCTGGTTACAGGCAGCCTGGTCAATCTGGCGTTTGCGTCCCAGCTCGGTTTCCTTCGGAATCACCGACAGGCAATTCGACTTGACGCTGCAATCACCACAACCCTCACAGACAGCATCATTAATGAATACCTTGGCTTCTGCCGGCGGTAGCAACCCGCGCTTTCGGCGGCGCCGTTTTTCGGTGGCACAGGTCTGTTCATAAATAAGCACTGTAGTGCCGGGTGTTTCACGCAAGGATTTCTGAATTGCATTCAGTTGATCACGATGACTGACGGTGACGACGTTGTTGGCCAGGTGCCGATGAATATCAGGTTGGTCAGAAACTATCTCTATTCGACCTACACCTTCGCCGCGAAGTTGCAGAATCAATTCCGGCAAACTCAGTGTGCCGTCGACCGGTTGCCCACCGGTCATTGCAACGGCATCGTTGTAAAGGATTTTATAAGTAATATTAACTTTTGCCGCCACTGACTGGCGGATAGCCAGGATGCCAGAATGCGCGTAGGTGCCGTCACCGAGGTTTTGGAACATATGCTGTGTTTCGGTAAACGGTGCCATGCCTGTCCAGGTAACACCTTCACCACCCATTTGAGTGAAATTATGCGCAGGGCGGGTTTTGCTCCATGTACTCATATAGTGACAGCCGATGCCGCCGCCCGCGATTGACCCCTCCGGCACTTTGGTTGAGGTGTTGTGCGGGCAACCTGAACAATAAGCCGGTTCGCGCTCGGATAACTTACGCGGTTTGGCCAGCGCTTGTTCCTTGCTATTGATGAAGCTGATACGTTCCTGAATGGTTGCGCTGGTATAGAAGCGGTCAACACGCTGCGCAATAGCGCGGGCGATCATCGCCGGCGACAGTTCGCCGAGGTTTGTCAGCAGGTCATTACCCTCTTCGTCGTACTCGCCCACCACGCGTGGACGCTTTCCCACCGGCCAGTTGTAAAGTTGCCCGGTAAGCTGATCTTCAATGACCGAGCGTTTTTCTTCCACTACCAGTATTTCGTCCAGCCCCCTGGCAAACTCATGTGTTTTTACCGGCTCCAGCGGCCAGGGCATGCCCACTTTGTAGACGCGTATACCGATTTCCGCAACCAGTTCCTCATCCAGCCCCAAGTCTTCAAAAGCCTGCAGCACGTCGAGATAGCTCTTGCCGGAGGTGATAATACCCAACCTCGGTTGCTGGCTGTCTATGACAATTCGATTTATATCATTTTCAAGCGCAAAGGCCCGCGCAGCGTAAATTTTATATTTATTGAGACGCTCTTCCTGGGCCAATGGTGCGTCCGGCCAGCGGACATTGACACCATCGTGTGGCATTTCAAAATCCTCTGGTATTTTTATTTCAATGCGGCCGGGATTAATTTCAGCGGAAATTGCTGAATCCATGTTTTCAGTAATCGCCTTCAAGCCCACCCAGCAACCACAGTAACGGGACAGTTCAAAGCCGTATA
>JAHHOC010000318.1 GCA_018677115.1 Arenicella sp.
ATCCCATCCATATCGATATACACGGCAATGATCATCTGCAGGCCGAGCACCATGATGTCATGCTCGAAGCTGCCGCCACCTCATTCCAGGCGCACTACAAGGTAGATGTCGACCAGGCAGTGCGGGCCTACAATGCCTCGCGTGTACTTTCTGCACCGCTGGTCGCGGCAGCCGCCAACTCGCCTTATTTATTCGGCCACAACCTGTGGGATGAGTCACGTATTCCGTTATTCGAACAAGCCGTTATGCTGGGCGGTTCCAGCTACTCAAATCGGGTTACCTTCGGCCTGCGGCATGCTCAAAACTCTATCATGGAATGCTTTGAGGCCAATCGCGTACGCTACCCGGCCCTGCTGCCACAACTGATGGACACGCCACCGGAAAAACTGGCTCACCTGCGCATGCATAATGGCACGGTATGGCGGTGGAACCGACCTCTGGTAGGCTTCTCCGATGATGACAAACCTCATTTTCGCATTGAGCACCGGGTGATGGCAGCTGGCCCAAGCATGCAGGATGTGATGGCCAACGCGGCATTTTATTTCGGCGCTGTGACTGCACTTATGAACAGCGAGGATCCCATTGAAGAACACATCCGCAACCGCGATGCGGCGCACAATTTTTATGAGTGCGCCAAACACGGTTTGCGAGCCAAGGTTGTATGGAACGATCGCCAGCAGGTTGATGTTCGGGAATTGTGCACTGAGCAAATTATCCCGCTGGCACGCAAGGGGTTATTATCCGTTGGTTACTCCGGGGCCGATGCCGATTACTGGCTGGATATTATCGAACAGCGTGTGCGCGGCGCACGCAATGGCGCTAACTGGCAACGCCAGTGGGTAGAGCGCTATGGCCCCGACTTTAAGAATCTGGTACTCGCCTACCGAGAAATGCAGGCAGAAAATATACCGGTTCACAAATGGCCAACCTAGAGCTTGCGCTAAATACAGAATTTACTTATGGTTCTGATCGGATTATTACAGATTGAAAGTTGCCACAGATGCTAAATCAACTGGATCATTTACCTGACGGCCTGCTGGATCTCGAAGCCACCGAGTTACATGATGTTTTAGGTGGACCTACGCTGATTTACATTCCGGGACGGCAGTCTCCCCCGCTATTTGTATCAGTACTTATGCATGGCAATGAGACTACCGGGTGGTATGCGGTGCGACAGGTGCTGCGCGATTTCAGCAAAGCCAACGCCGAGTTAAGCCTGCCCCGCGCGATGATGTTGTTTATCGGTAACACTCGGGCTGCCAAACATAATGTGCGTCATCTTCCTGACCAGCCCGATTTCAATCGGGTATGGCCCGGTAGTGAATTGTCGCTGACCCCGGAACATTCGCTGATGCAACGGGTGGTCAACATTGTCAGGGCCGAAGGCGTGTTCGCCAGCGTCGACGTGCATAACAACACTGGCCTGAACCCGCACTATGCTTGTGTTAACACGCTGGCGCCGGGGAACATGCACCTGGCGACACTTTTCGGCCGCACAGTAGTTTATTTTACCCGCCCCAAGGGTGTGCAATCGCGGGCAATGTCGGACCTTTGCCCGGCCGTGACACTGGAGTGCGGCCGTGTTGGAAACACTTACGCCACCGAACACACGCGTGCTTTCATAGATGCCTGCCTGCACCTGTCCGAGCTGCCGACGCACAAGGTAGCGCCACACGATATTGACCTGTTTCATACCACGGCAATTGTGAAGGTCAACCCGGATCGCAAATTCGGCTACCAGGGTGATGACCTGGATTTGCAGCTTGAGGCGGAGCTGGATCATTACAACTTCCGTGAGTTAGCCAGCGGTACCCGCTTCGGCAGCGTACGCGACGCTACATCACAACCGTTGGCGGTGAGCAACGAACACGGTGAAGATGTGTACGATCAATACTTCGAAACCGTAGACGGTGAATTGCGAACCCGCCTGGCGGTTATGCCATCTATGCTGACGCAGGACGTGGAAGTGATCCGGCAGGATTGCCTGTGTTATTTAATGGAGCGGTATCGCGCGCCCTGAGTCACCGGGTTGCACGTCAGGCAACACGACCCGGATTAGCAATTTTCAGGTATACATAACCGCCCACTGCTCCGGCCAATCCCTGGGCTAACAAACCAGCAAGCGTTCGCGTAGGTGCCACGGGTGACATTCCGAATACTGCATAGAGAATCAGGTGCATTGCAATCAGGGCGGTGAAACCAGCCAGCGGATAGAGCAAAGAGGGTTTGTTGACCAAACGAATGACGCCGAAAGCGGTTACCAGAAAAGCTATCAGCAAAGCGATCGCCACCAGCGGCAAGTACAGATCGAACATGCCACCCAAATCGTGCAATGCATTTTGCCAACGCTCGCTGGCACCCACAGGGAAGCCCATATCAGTAATTCTCGCAATGTTGAACTGACTGATAAGCAC
>JAHHOC010000345.1 GCA_018677115.1 Arenicella sp.
TAATAATATTGCCAAGGCTGGGCTTTACCCCTAACTGCTCGGGTGTGTGACCGCGACTGGTAGCCAGCTGATAGGCAATAGTTTCCGCACGCTGACCCTGCCAGACGCCCAGGCCCAGATAGGCGAAGCCATAACAGGCCGCGACAATCGCCACCCGGGTAGACCGCCTGCGCATAGCAACTATCAGCATCACGACCAATGGCACGGTGAACAGCGGATCGACCACCGACACATTATTCCATGCTACGCGACTGGTGCTGAACGGCCACAATAGCTGTGTCCCATAGGTGGTGCAGGCATCCAGCAGCGCATGTGTCACGTAACCGGCAAAACAGAATAAATAGGTTCGCTTAAAATCCAGATTGCGTCTAAAAACAGGAACCAGCCAGTAAAAAATAAGCGCGCAGAACAAGGCACCAACTGGGATAAAGAACAGCGAGTGGGTAAACGCGCGGTGGTATTCGATTGATAACAGCGGGTCCACCGGCGAGGAAATCAACACATCCAGGTCTGCTGCCATGCCGGACAAGAATCCGGCCACTCCGGCGATAATTTTCTCGCGCGGACTTGAAACAAGCTGCGAGGCCGTTGAGCCGACAACGCCCTGGGTTAGCGGATCCACAAGCCCTGCCTTCCCGGTCGCGCCTCAGTCATTGTCCACCAGGGTAATTTCCAGCCCTTCATACTCATCAACCAGCTCGATCTGGCACGACAGGCGCGACAGATCAGCATCATAATTATCCGCCAACTCAAGCAACATGAGTTCGTCCTCTTCCATCACCGGCAACGGCTGTTTTGCCGGAGCTGCAATGTGTACATGGCAGGTCGCGCAGGAACAGCAGCCCCCGCATAATGCCAATATCTCTTCGAAGCCATTGTCGCGCAGCGCTTCCATCAGGCTAATGCCCGTTGAAACCTGTACGCTCCGCGTTTCCCCTGAGCTGTTAGTGACGTTGATGATGGGCATAATAAGTAGAGCAGATTTTAAAGCGCGAGATTATACACGGTGAAGTTTAAAGCGTGTGTCGATGATTTTCATCACTGATTAGAATTCTTAGCGAATTGCAATTGGGCTATACTGCCATCTGACAATTTTACCACTTGATAAAACAACAGAATGACTGCTTATAACGCCTTTTACGCCCAATCCGGTGGGGTAACGCCGGTAATTAATGCTTCTGCCGCGGGCGTCATCCAGACAGCCGCCAACTATCCCGACAAAATAAATAAAGTTTATGCAGGGCAGGACGGGATTCTGGGTGCATTGACAGAAAATTTGATCGATACGTCACTGGAGAATCCTGCCGATGTTGAAGCCCTGAAATACACCCCCTCAGGTGCATTCGGCTCCTGTCGCTATAAACTAAAATCGATTGAAGAACACCGCGCACAATACGAACGACTGATCGAAGTATTCAAGGCCCATGACATCCGCTATTTTTTCTATAACGGCGGCGGCGATTCGCAAGACACCTCGCACAAGGTTTCGCAACTTTCCGCCAGCCTCGGCTACCCTATCACCTGCATCGGGGTACCAAAAACAATTGACAATGACCTGCCCTTCACCGACTGCTCACCGGGGTTTGGCTCGGTCGCCAAATATGTCGCCGTGTCGATTCTCGAGGCATCCATGGATGTTGAGTCGATGTGCTCAACATCAACCAAGGTGTTCGTGATGGAAGTTATGGGCAGGCACGCCGGTTGGATCGCGGCAGCATCGGGTCTGGCGATCGATGAGCGCGGGCTGGGCCCGGACGTCATCCTGTTTCCGGAAGTAAATTTTGACCAGGCTGCGTTTCTGGGCCTGGTTCAGGATACTGTTGCGCAGAAAGGCTTCTGTTCAATTGTTGTGTCAGAAGGTGTCAAATACCCGGACGGGCGATTTCTTGCCGACTCAGGCGTCAAAGACGCATTCGGGCATGCCCAACTGGGCGGTGTTGCGCCCGTGGTCACAGACATTATTAAACAGAATCTGGAACTTAAATGCCATTGGGCGGTGTGCGACTATTTGCAGCGGGCTGCACGGCATATCGGCTCCAGAACAGACATGGAACAGGCCTATGCACTCGGTAAAGCGGCTGTAGATTATGCAATGGCAGGCGAAAACGCCATCATGCCTATAATTGTGCGCACCAGCGACGAACCCTACCAGTGGGAGATTGGCAAAGCAGAGCTGGACAAAGTCGCCAATATTGAGGAAAAAATGCCGGCGGATTATATCCGCCAAGATGGCTTTGGAATCACCGATGCCTGCCGCACTTACCTGGCACCGCTGATCAGCGGCGAATCCTATCCGCCCTACCACAATGGAATCCCGGACTATGTGCGATTGCAGAAAATAAAAGTGCCGAAGACACTGCCGGAATTTAATGAGACGGACTGATAACAGGCGACATCAATGCGCTGCCACCCCTGACGGTCACGAACTAAAAATATCTATTATGGATTGCAGTGCCCTTCAGACACCAGAGTAGACTATCAGGGGCAACTGCCGGCACCACCTGATCCAGGTTGGCGCAAAGTTGCACACCCACTCTCACCGAAGCCGGCCGTCGGACCAAGTGTGACATCACGCACATCCCCATAGCAGGTAAGCAGTGGTTTCTGGTAAACCCCTACTTCCCTGTCTGCTACCTGTTTGCGCGCAGAAGACAGGTTCAAACCTGAATTTGATTCAATTTGCGTTTTTTGCTGCTTCATCGCGTAACCCCAACTCTATTGCAAGTGGATTGTAACATACAGAAAGCCAATATTCATGATAGGCGCAGCTCCATTTTAGCGTATCGGCAGCAATGTTCTTACCCGTTTGTTGCGAAAAGTGACATCGCTTAACATCACTTTGCCAGCTTGCATCGGGTTGATCGAACCAGCGCTGATAATTGCTATCTTTACTCAATCCCGCCGCCATTACCGTCCTGAATTCGGTTTTGCTATTGCGTTTAAGCAAGTCGTCACTCAACTCATCGGCAAAGGCTCTTTTGACAATCGGGCGCAGATCAGAAATCAGCCTGAGCTGGTCGACTGGAACGCTGAGCATAAATTCGACCAGGTCACGATCGCGCAACGGGTAGCGTCGCTGCAGGCCATATTTGGCCTCCATATGCCTGCCGTAATGCATGTCGTCACCTTCGAAAGAGTCAACCACGTTGAGGTATTGCTGCGGTCGCCTGGCCGACCGCAATTGCTTGTGCAACCAGTGCTTCGGAGCACGCAACTTGAGCTGTGCCGACTCTGTTAAATAGTCTACCTTTGCCTGGTGACGTACCCGTCGCAGTGCCAGCGAGTTGCGTATCAGCGGCAAGGGGGCGATCAGGTGTTTTTTTAATATTCCAATCCAGCTGGTTGGAATCCCGCGCAAGTATCTTAATTCCTGCCAGGCGGCGGAGAACCGCCCTTTTAAGAGTAAGCACCAAAATAACCCGCTGGTCTCGGTGTAAAGAATATCTCCCGCCAAACCCGACAACAGCGTTGTTACCCCATTTTGCTGCGCGACCCTCATTAATTGCTGGTTGAATGCACTGAAGGGGAACGCGTAAGGGATGGCAGGATTCACATAAGTGCCTGCATCAAACATAGGCCACACTTCATCACAGTTAATACAGTGCTGGGTGATCCCATGCTGTTCACAAAGCGGGGCTGAGTAGCGGCGCTCATCATCTTGCGGACACCTGTCAAATACCCATGAAAATGCACTGATTTTATCCCCCTTTTGGGCAGACAATTGCGCGGCGGCGATGGCAATAGGCGCTGAATCAAGACCACCACTGAGCATGCAACCGACCGGCGAGATCGAGCGCATCCGGCGTTTTACTGCCTGTATTAATAAGCGGCGAAATTCTAAGGCGTAGGCCTCGTCGTCAGCCAGTGATATTTTCGACCTGCTGTCCGGCAGATAAAACGTCTCCAGCTCAGCTCTCCCGGACCGCACTATTAATTTCTGCCCCGGGAACAGTGGGGTGCTGCCCTGCAGCAAACTGCTGGGTTGATTTTCTGTGAGATGACACAAAAACCGGATACGTTTTTCATCGTTCAGTTTCAATCCAACCTGCGGATGTGCCGAGATGGCAATTTCATGCGTGCTGATCAGCATAAACTCCTCTTGCTGATGGAACACCAAATAACGACCACCCATGGCGTCGCGTGCCGCCAATAACTCGCCCGTCGCCGCATTGAAATACACAAACACAAAGGGGCCGACAATATTCGCCAACCTGCTGTCAGCAAACTCAAGCAGGTAGCGCATCAGCAACCCGGCATCAGACAGCGAATCGGTTTCCGCTAAATTGAGCTCGGCAAACAGCGCTGCACGGTTGTCGATGCGGCCGTGAAAAATCAGCCAGCTTTGATTTTCCGCATCATATAGCGGTTGCCGTTCACCTTGCTCCTCGGGAACCGTCCAGAAATGCTGGTGGCCAATCGCGAAATTTTCCTTTATATGCAGCTGCTGATCATCAAGCCCATAGTGATCAAGCTGCTTAAACATCCGCTTAACCGTCGGTGGATCAACCGGTTCGTTACTATGATTCAGGTAGAAAAGGAAGGCGCTCATTTATTCTGTAGATAGAGTATGCGTAAGCTGTACACGGTCATTTTTTGTCATTCTATGATGTTGTGGGCGTACAGCTTATACTCAGATCGGGAACATGT
>JAHHOC010000365.1 GCA_018677115.1 Arenicella sp.
CATCATGGGGAATGCAGTTTCTGTGGCCCTTCAAAATGGATTACAGGATTGTGTATCTGGATAAGGATTACAACAACGTCATCATCGGCCGCGAGGCACGCGATTATGTGTGGATAATGTCGCGTCAGCCAACCATGTCAGACAACGAATACAGCCTGCTTACGGCGAAGGTTGAAGCACTTGGATACGACACCGGGAAACTCGTTAAAGTTCCGCAGAAGTGGTGACTAGCAGTGCGATTGTGTAATCGCATATTTCCGCTGTATATAGCGAATTAAATTTCAAATTCTGCGATAGCTTCCTGATTAAAAGTAAAGCCGGTACCGGGGCGCTGTGGGATTATCAGTTCGCCCTTTTCAAGTTCCAGCGACTCATTGAACAGCATGCCATGCCACGGCATGTGCTCAACACTGATGCAATTCTCTGCTGCGCCGGCTATGCACAGGCTGTGTTCGGTAAAAACATGGGTAGAAATTTTCATGTTTTGCGCGCTGGCTATATGCGCAACTTTCATCATTTCCGAATAACCACCGATGCGCTGCAAGTCCGGCATTAAAATATCGCAGGCTTCTGCGGCGATCATCTGCTGCATGCCAAAGCGGGTATATTCGGTTTCTCCTGATGCCACCGGGGTGACTATGGATGCCGTCACTTTGGCGTGCCCCTCCATATCGTGTGCTGCAACCGGCTCTTCAAACCAGAGAAGATCAAATTCCTCCAGTTCATCACCGAGCCGAATCGCCTGCTTGGGGCGCAATCCCTGATTAGCGTCCGCCATCAGGTCAATATCCGGCCCAATTGCTTCACGTACTGCCCGAACCCTCTCCACATCATATTTAATCGTTCCCGAGCCAACGCGCATCTTGATTGCCGTGAAGCCCTGCTCGACAAACTGCGTCGCATCTTCCACCAGCGAGTCAATTGATTGTGATAACCACATGCCACCACTGGCATAGGTTTGTATGCGGTCCCGACAGGCACCGAATATATGGTGCAGCGGCAGTCCGGCTGCTTTGCCGACCAAATCCCAGCAGGCCACATCGATCGCCGACAGCGCAGAGATCGTCACGCCCTTGTGCCCGGTCGGATTAATTTCATCCCAGATGCATTGCCATATCGCACCCACATAATGAGGGTCGCGGTTAATAAGCTGATGGGAGAATCCCTTGATCATCTCATCGAAGGCTTTCAGACGCGCGGCATTAATGGTGTACACATAGGATTCTCCTACCACTCCTTCGTCGCTCTCCAGTGTGAGCAGCACGCAGCCCACTGAGTGCATGTCGTGAATAGCGGTGGTAATCGGTTGTGCCAGTGGCAGATCGACCAGTTGCGTTTTCAGTTCAGTAATTATCATGCTGTTCTCTAGTGGTGAATTTGTTGCAACCCCTGTAAAGCGACTTGCACTGACGGCGTTTCGCTGGCTTCAGCAAAGTAAGCCAGATAAGTGGTCAGGCTGAACACCTCAGCTCCGTCTACCGCAAATAAACTGCCGTCGGCGATCATCCCGGACACTTCCCGTTCAAGAAAATATCCGGAACCACCTTGCTCGATAATATGATTAAGTCCGACCGCTGCCAAGCCTACAGTCATCTGATGGGTAGGGTTATCAGGGTAGGCATGAGTATGTTCCTCGCGGAATCTCGCGCCCCAATCAATGTATATATAACCCTCGATCGGTGTCGCCTGCACTGAACGCGCCACGCTGCTGACCAGCACCAGGCGTTCCTCGGCATATTGTTCTATTACGATGTCGGGGCTGCGCTGGGGCTCATAAAGCACCGCTACATTGATCAGGCCATTGCGCAGCATAGTCATTAGCCGATCCGAATAATCAGACTTAATCTGCGTAGCCACGTCAGGGGCATTCTGTTTCATCCATTGCAGCCACGGTGCAGCCGTACTCTTCCAATGATTGAGTTGCACGCCAAGCCCCACCATCGCATTCATATTGCTGGACAGGGCAGTTTCCTGACGCGCCAATTCCCATGTCCGCACCACAGTCAGGGCGTGCTTGTAAAAAGCCTGACCGCCAGCGGTAAGTGTTGCGCCATTACGTTTGCGGTTAAACAGTTGGCGATTCAGCAAATCTTCCAGACTCTTTATCCTTGCACTCATGGCCGACTGGGTAATATGCAGGTTAGCGGCAGCCTGCTGGAAGCTGCCGGCTGAGGCCACTTCCAGAAACGCACGTATGGTTTCTATGTTCATGATATATATTAATTATTTCGATATTAAATACCACTTAATTTCGTTTTACAAGAGTAGGGTCAGGATTTATGCTAAACCCAACTTGATCGAGGAGTGTGTGCTATGAGTCCCTGGACCTATCTTGCATTGGGCATAGTGTTTGAAGTGATGGGCACGTCAGCCTTGAAGCTATCTAATGGCTTTACCCAGCCCTTGCCGTCGACCATCGTGGTAGTTGGATTTATAACGGCTTTGTATATGCTCTCGCAGAGTGTAAAAACACTCGATATCGGGGTGGTTTATGCCATCTGGTCGGGTGCCGGAGTAGTGCTGATAGCACTGATCGGGGTGCTATTTTTCAGGGAAGTGTTAAGTCCGCTGAAAATCCTCTTTATGACCTTGATTGTGTTCGGCGTGGTTGGTCTTCAATTAGTAGACCGCAGCGACGATGCGCCCACCCGGGTCGCTGTTGATTGATGGCAATCCTGCTTAACTACCAAGGCCATGACAGCACGCCCTGGGCGGAAGCATTTGCCGACATGCTGCCAACAATCCCGGTTCACATTTATCCGCATATTCCCAACCCGCTTGATATTCAATATGCGGTGGTGTGGCACCATCCGCATGGCGATCTAATAAACTACCCCAACCTGAAAGCGATTCTGAATATGGGGGCCGGCACCGATCACCTCGACGCTGAAACCGAATTGCCGGACGTTCCGATTGTGCGCCTGTTGGATCCGGATGTCGGCAACGATATGGCGCAATATGCGGTGTACTGGGCGATGCATTTTCATCGCCGCTTTGAAGATTATCGGCGGCAGGCCAGCCGGGCCGAGTGGCTTAGTCATGAAGTGCCGCGTACCGCCGAGTACCGGGTGTCGGTGATGGGCCTGGGCCTGATCGGTACCCAGATTGCCAGACGGCTGGCGCTGAGCGGATTCAAGGCGCAGGGATGGAGCCGCACCGAGCATCGCATCGATGGCGTGGATACATTTCATGGTTCCAGCGGGCTGCAACAAATGCTGTCGGCCACCGATGTATTGGTAAATTGCCTGCCTCTCAATCGACAAACCCGTTATCTGCTGAATAGTGAGACTTTGGGTCAGCTGCCCACTGGGTCGTTTGTCATCAATGTTAGCCGCGGCGCTGTCATCGATGACGATGCCCTGATTGCCCTGCTCAACAGTGGTCATATTGCTGGCGCAGCGCTTGATGCCTTCGTTGAGGAGCCGCTGCCAGCGGATTCTGCCTATTGGCGTACTGCAAATGTTTTTGTTACTCCGCACATCTCCGGTTCCACTTATGCCAAATCGGCAGCCCGGCCGATTGCTGATAATATTATCCGCATTGAACAGGGCAAACAGCCATTTCCTATCCACATACCCCCACAAACAACATGAACCAACTGACTATTGAACAACAGCAGCAACAGGTGCGTATCGACCTGGCGGCGATGTTTCGCCTGACCGCGCATTTTGGCTGGGACGATACCGTCTGGAAC
>JAHHOC010000374.1 GCA_018677115.1 Arenicella sp.
CTGCTGTGCCGACTCGATTATTTTTGATGCTGAACTGGATACAGTAACGGATTGATTCCGCTGCGTATTTTTCATTATCTGATCAAGTGGCAGATACATCATGTTGTTACCGCCTTCCTGATCAATAACTATTTTGTTGGTGTTGCCCAATACTTCCTCCATTGTCTCTATATACAAGCGTTTGCGAGTCACTTCCGGGGCTTTAAGATATTCACCCAGAACTTGGCTAAAGCGCTCACCTTCACCCGCAGCGCGGGCAATAACAGCCATTTTGTAACCGGTTGCCTCAGCTTCCAGACGAGCCGCAGTTCCCTGCGCTTCAAGTACGATTTTTTCCTCGTAGGCCCGTGATTCCTTTATTAACTGTTGCTCCAACTGATCGGCCTTGTTGACATTATCAAAAGCTTCCCTGACCTCGACCGGTGGAACCGCTGCCTGCATTTCCACGGCCACCACGTTGATTCCCGTTTGATAGCGATCCAGAATTTTCTGTAACAGATCTTTGGTGCGCGTTTCCACTATAGCTCTACCCTTGTTAAAAAGATCGTCCATAGTGGTGCTGCCCACTACCTCGCGCAATGCGCTCTCGGTTGCTCCGCGTACCACACTTTCAATCACGCCACGAGATTCAACATTGCCAACATTAAATAACAGGTCTTCGACGTTTTTGATGTTGTATTGCACCGCCAGGCTAACGTCAGCTATGTTTTCGTCGGTGGTCAGCATTTGCGCTTCCTGCGGCACTGATGCTGGTCGCGAACCGGTATCTTTTCGAAAACCGATTTCAAGAGTACGAATGTTCTGTGAATTTATAACGATATTTTGTTCAATCGGCCACAAAACAAACTGCAATCCTGCGCCCACTCTGGAACTGTATTTACCAAAGCGTAACTCAATGCTCTCGAAACCTTCCTGCACAGTGTAAACCGAGCGTGTAGCCCAGAAAATTACCGCCAGCACCAGAAAAATCAGGAATGGCGAAAAACCGCCTACGCCAGAGCCACGACCGCCGCCGCCATTACCACCACCAAAGCGCTTGCGCACATTACTGATTACTTCTTCCAGGTCAGGGCCCTGATTGCCGCGGTTTCGATTACCACTTCCCCAGGGGTCTTTGTCGCCCCCCGAGTTACCAGAGCCAGGTTCATTCCAAGGCATGCTTATTCTCCAAAATGGGAAATTCTATTAATGTTAATTCTATCAAAGAATGGGTGAGTGAATTGCAAACAGTTGCTTACAATCTTTCAATCAAAGTGATATTGCGCTGTTTCTCCAGCCAGCCGAAGTCGGCAGGAGATAATTCCAATTCCAGGCTGAAGGAACCATCGTCACCAATACTTTCTTGCTTGACCACACTCTTCTGATAAAGATTGGCCCGCAATTTACCATTACTGGCCGGCAAACTGACCAGGCAGCGCGTATGCAAGGCAGCCAAATGCTCTCCAATTGCCTGCAACAGCAGATCTACACCGGCACCGCTATGTGCTGACAGCCACACTCTGTCAATCATGCCATTTGAGTTGCGCTTAGATTTTGCCTGCCCGTTAAGCAGGTCAATTTTGTTGTAAATCATAATCGTTGGAATAGATCGGGCATCAATTTCTGCCAGCACCTTGTTCACTTCGCTAACACACTCCTCTTTGTAGCTGCTGGAGACATCCACTACATGCAGCAATAGCTGGGCATTGCTGACCTCTTCCAGCGTGGAGTGGAATGCTTCAATCAGGCTGTGAGGCAGGTCACGTATAAACCCCACCGTATCAGACAGAATTGCGGCACCGAATTCCTCCAGCTCGATTCGACGCATAGTGGTGTCGAGCGTGGCAAACAGCTGATCCTGAATATAAACTTCAGCATCTGTCATACGGTTAAACAAAGAGGACTTGCCGGCATTGGTGTAGCCGACCAGAGACACCGTCGGCACTGGTACTTTAGCGCGTGACTTGCGCCTCAGTTCACGCTGGGCAGATACGGTTTGGAGGCGCTTGTTCAGCGTTTTGATACGATGGCCAATCAAACGCCTGTCGGTCTCTAGCTGGGTTTCACCCGGCCCGCGCAGGCCGATACCACCCTTTTGACGCTCAAGGTGAGTCCAGCCGCGCACTAGCCGGGTGGCCAGATGTTGCAGCTGAGCCAATTCGACCTGCAGCTTGCCTTCGTGACTGGTAGCACGCTGGGCGAAAATATCGAGGATCAAGCCGGTACGATCCAGAACCCGAACTTGCAGTATCCGTTCAAGATTCCTTTCCTGAATCGGGCTTACCGAGTGATTCAGCAGAACCAGTTCAATGTGCTCCAGTTCAACCCGTTTCTTTATCTCCTCAAGCTTGCCCTTGCCAATAAAGGTTGCGGGATCGGGGGAACGGCGAAAAGCAGTCACAGTATCAATAACAACTGCGCCTGCTGACTCAGCCAGCAGCTGAATCTCCTGTAGTATTTCGTGATCTTGCTGTGACGAATCCCGCTGATAAAGGATCAGCGCATTCGGCTGCAGTGTCGCTTTGGCTAGTTCAATCAATAATCTGGCTGCTTTAATGATTTACAGGTGCGGACTGATAACCGGTGTGAAACCTGCTATTCCTTTGCTTCTGCGTCATCGAAATCCACGCGCACAGCTTTCGCCGGCACCACAGTTGAAACGGCATGCTTATATATCATCTGGTTAACCGTATTGCGCAACACAATAACAAATTGATCAAACGATTCGACCTGACCCTGCAATTTAATGCCGTTTACCAGATAAATTGAAACGGGGATTCGTTCTTTCCTGAGCGCGTTCAGGAACGGGTCCTGCAGTGCGGTTCCTTTATTTTGGGCCATTTTATTGTTCTCCGTTATTATGTGCAAAGGTTAGATAGTGGGTTCCGGAAGGCAACATCAATACACAGTAGCGTCAGGAATACCCTTCCCGGAACACAGGTGAATTATAAATCAGAATCATGTAATTTATCTTACGATTTGTTGTACATAGCTCAGCAGTGGCTCAAATTTCTTCTGTTTTAGTCCGAAATCGACCCACCACAACACATTTGCCTGATTTCTCAACCAGGTCAATTGCCTTTTGGCTAATTGCCGTGTGGCGGCAACGCCGCCGAGCCTCATCTGTTCATAGGTGGTGTCTCCTTGTAAAAATTCAAGCATCTGCCGATAACCGATCATCCTCATCGCCGGCGTATCCGCAGCCACACCGTGCTCTAACAGTGAAATAACTTCCTCCTGCAATCCGCATTCCAACATAGTGTTAAACCGCTCTTCTATGCGTTTATGTAGATAGGAGCGATCCGAGAAAGCGAGTACTATTTTGATCATCGGGTTTGCGATGGGCGGCATCTTCGATGAGCCAGCCTGTGCCACAGTCCGCCCGCTTTGCATGACAATTTCCAATGCACGTTGAATTCGTTGTGTATCCTGCGGATCAATGCGATCAGCCCGCTGTGGATCAAGTTCTTGTAAACGCCTATGTAAGGCTTGCCAACCGATCAATTCAGCCTCTGCATTGATCTGCGAACGGAGTTGGCTGTCCGCCTGCGGCAATTCCGATAGACCGCTCTCCAGTGCCTTAAAATAAAAATGCGTACCGCCGACCAGTATTGGTAATTTTCCCTGCTTCGAGATTGTCTCAATTAGCCGCGTACAGTCCCGGTAAAACTCGGCAACCGAGTAGGTTTCATTAGGGTGCCGGATATCAACCAGATGATGCGGGTGTGCAGCCAAAAAGGCGGCATCAGGCTTTGCAGTGCCGATATCCATTCCACGGTATACCAGTGAAGAATCAACGCTGATTATTTCGCCATTCAGTTTTTCCGCCAGGAATGCCGCAGCATCGGTCTTGCCGGTTGCTGTGGTGCCCATCAGGCACAGCACAGGGGTCGATGTAACAGGAGGCACAGCTAAGTGGTCTATTGACCCCTCTTAAACCAGCCATCAAGCTGACTC
>JAHHOC010000378.1 GCA_018677115.1 Arenicella sp.
GTCAATATCACCGGATCAATAGATGTGTTCGGCAATAATATTTACGCGCCCGAAGTGGAGCTGGTGCAGGTGCGTAAACAGGTCGGCATGGTATTTCAGCGACCCAATCCATTGCCCACGTCAATCCGCGAGAATATTCTTTTTGGCCACAAACTGCATAACAAGGACAAGAAGTACAGCCGTGATGATGAAGATGAAATTGTCGAACAGGCGCTGCAACAGGTGTTGCTGTGGGACAAAGTGAAAGATCACCTGAAAAGAAAGGCCACCGACCTGTCACTCGAGGAACAACAAAAGCTTTGCATTGCCCGGTTGCTGCCAGTTAAGCCGAGCGTACTGCTAATGGACGAACCTTGTTCCGCGCTCGACCCAAAGGGGACCGCAGCGGTGGAAGAGTTAATCTGGGAATTACGTGGTAAATACTCGATTCTGATCGTCACTCACAATATGGCGCAGGCTCGTCGTGCCAGTGAGGAATGTGTGTTCATGCTAATGGGCAAGGTGATCGAACATAGCGATACTGCTGACATGTTCGTGACCCCGGCTCACAAGGAAACTGCAGATTACATTGAAGGCCGCTACGGCTAAATCATTGAATTTATGAATCTTTTGCTTTGCATATCGTACTTTCGCGCTTAGAATAGAGTACCAACTGCTTCATTCACCCAATTCTGTGATGGTGCAGTGGGGAAAATGGCTAAAACATTTGTAGAAGATTTAGAGGAAACCCGGATTCCGTTCTTAAGGGGTATCCTGATCCACAGCCTGCAGGACGCGGGGCTGGAATTTGATGAAGCCTCCCAAATCGCCTCCGAGATACGCCAGCAAATTGCTGACAAGTCTCTGGTTTCAACGGTCGAGCTGAATCAGTTAGTGCTTGATCGCTTGTCCTCCCTTGGCCGGGACACTATTGTCAATCGTTATGAGAATCGTAATGCCCCGCTAACGATCCAGGTTGAACAGCAATGTGGGCGGATTAATCCTTTTTCACGTCTTAAATTCCGCCAGAGCCTGGAAACCATAGGGCTTAAACCAAGACAAGCCTCAGACCTTGCTCAAATGTTACAGGAGCACCTGACCAAAAAAGCGGTAAAAACCATCCGCTCCCGCGAGTTGGCAATGTTGCTGTATCGCTACCTACGACAATCCAGCAAATTCGGGCCGGCCGTGGCGCGCCGCTGGCTGGTGTGGCACGATTTCATTAACAGTGGCCGTGAACTGATATTCCTGATTGGTGGCACAGCGGGGTGCGGCAAGAGTTCCACCGCCAACACGCTCGCCAGCCGGCTTGAAATTGTGCGTACCCAGTCCACTGACATGCTGCGCGAGGTCATGCGCACAATGATTCCGGAACGGCTGATGCCGGTGTTGCACCAGTCGTCCTTCACGGCGTGGAAAGCACTGCCGGACCTTGACCCGGACGATGAAAAGGTTTCCGAAGCGCAGCTGTTGCAAGGCTACCGGAGCCAGGCCGACATGCTGTCGCTGGCCATTGAAGCGGTGGTGGCGCGGGCCACGCGCGAGCGTGTGTCACTGGTTTTGGAAGGAGTGCACATTCATCCTGCGTCGATGGAAAAACTGCAGTCTGATACCAATGCTGTAGTCATCCCTATTATGTTGGGGCTGTTGAAGCGTAAGCATCTGCAACAGAGAATCAGCGCACGCAGCACCAATGTTCCAGATCGTGGTAAGAAACATTACATGAAAAATTTTGACGAAATCTGGCGTTTACAATCTTATCTGTTGTCTGAAGCTGATGGCGCAGATATCCATATTGCGATAAATGAGAATCGAGACAAGGTGTTTGCGGAGATAATGCAATTCACCATTGCTTTACTGGCCAAGGAGTTTAAGGGCAAGCCAGCAAAAGTTTTCGGTGAAAAAGCATTTGTCGATCAAAAAGAATAATCGGGGCGCCACTCAGCTTACAGGTTAGCTCGCCGGAAAATGTTACCAGCCAAATTGTGTTGGCCGCTACAGGTCAGTTAGTTGTGTGGGTCACAGCGAATGGCAAGCTTAGACCAGCATCCATTTTGAACCCGGAAGCATCGCCGAGCTCATCATATCGAACGCACTTTTCACCCTCAAACTGGAAATCACCGATGTAGCGAAATGGTATTCGGTGCTTGAGATTGGGCGCATAGTCGAGTTTGAGGAAGTGACTGACAAT
>JAHHOC010000384.1 GCA_018677115.1 Arenicella sp.
GCTTGCTTCCGCAGGCTCACGGTATTTTGACCAATGCTCACCAATCGCGGGTTAAGCAGCCTGACATTTTTTCACAGGTGACCGCGGCAGGGCGCCAATCTGCCGCCGTGGCACACTCGTATTTTTCAACATTTTTTCAGCAAGCACCGTTTGACCCGTTGCGTGATCTGGAAGTCGACCATGACGCTCGTAATATTCAGTTCGCCCGCTTCTATACCATGACCGGGGAAACTGTTGGCAATCCTGTGTTGCCGTCTGATTTTGACTTATTCACCCAGGCCAGCATCCTGATGCAACGACACAGTCCTGATTACGTGTTGATACATTCCAGTTCACCTGACAGTATGAACCACGTTTACGGGCCACAATCAATCCAGACAGATACCAATACCTACCAGATTGACAGTGCCCTGTCACACTACATCCCGCTGTGGCAGAAGCATGGTTACGATATTATGATTACCGCTGATCACGGCCATTCCGATCGCGGTCATCACGGTGGTACCAGTGCGGACATGCGTGACGTAGCTTTTTATTACTTTGGAAATACTTCCGGGCCGGCAGAAGAAGTGGTGCTGTGCCAAACCCAGATAGCGCCCAGTGTTCTAGAACTACTTGGTGTGGAAGTGCCATCCGGGATGGAATCGGCCGCTTTCTGGCAGCATTAGGCTCCGTTACTTGCCTATAATTTAATCTCGGCAAAAGCTGCGTCAAGGGCATCGACAATTTCATCGATATCATCGCGGGTAGCGATCAGGGCAGGGCTCAAGGCGATAGTGTTATTGAACTCGCGGAAGCTGCGGTTGGTGCGGCCGATTAACACGCCATTCGCCAGGCAATGGGCAGCGACTTGCATTACATAGCTTTCCTCCACCGGTTGCTTGCTGTCGCGGTCGATGACAAGTTCAAGCCCCTGGAATAAGCCCATGCCCCGCACATCGCCAATGACCTGGTGTTTGTGTTTGAGTTCATGCAATCTTTGATTGAAATAAGCTCCCTGCACGGTGGCATTTTGCAGCAGGTTTTCTTCTTCGATGATGCGCATATTTTCCAGTGCTGCGGCCGGACCGGCGGCGCAGCCGCCATATGTTGAAACGTCGCGGAAGTAGCCCATGCGATCTGTGGTATCACCTTTGAAGATATCAAATATCTCTTCGGTGGTGACGGTGCAGGAAATAGCCGCATAGCCTGATGCCACGCCCTTGGCCATAGTGACGATATCGGGCTGGATATCGTAATGCTGGTAACCGAACCATTTGCCGGTGCGTCCAAGACCACATACTACCTCATCAATATGCAACAACACATTGTATTTATTACATATTTCCTGAATAGTTTTCCAATAACCGCGAGGCGGGGTTATTACACCTCCGCCGGCCGTAATCGGTTCCAGCACTACCGCGCCAACTGTGTCCGGGCCCTCGCGCAGAATCACCTTTTCCATCTCAAGGGCTGCTTTGATGCCATAGTCAGGGATTTCTCCCCACTGCGAGCGATACTCTAAACAGTGTGGAATTTCGACAAAGCCGGGAGTGAACGGGCCGTACTGGTTTTTTCGCTCGTATTGCCCGGTTGAACTTAACGCAGTGATAGTGGTGCCGTGGTAGTCGCGTTCGCGAAAAAGTATTTTGTGCTTTTTCCCGTTATATTTTTTTGCCGCGATCTGGCGCACCAGCTTGTAGGCCTTTTCGTTCGCCTCCGAACCCGAATTAGAATAATACACACGGCCCATGCCAGGCATTTTCTGCAGCAATTTTTCTGCGAACAGCGCAGCCGGCACATTGCCCGCAGTTTGCGAGAAAAAATGCATTTTTAATAGCTGATCATAAACTGCCCTGGCGATGCGCTCTCGTCCATAACCAACGTTTACGGTCCACAGGCCGCCAGACACCGCATCCAGGTATTTTTTGCCGTTGGCGTCGGTAACCCTCAAACCCGAGCCCTCTACTATTACCATCGGCGCCATCTCTTCGTAGGCGCTGTGGTTACTCAGGTGGTGCCAGACATTTTCATGATCGGCAGCAACAGCAGTAATATTGTTATTGCCATCAGGTTGCTTGTGCATAACTAATTAGGAGCTTGGTGGCTAAGGGTTTAGCGCCAAGTAGTTGTAACGCATAACCGATTTTGCCGGGTCAGTTTAACCGCAAAATCCGGCTCAACACCAGTTATTAGCGACCTATTGTGTTGGCTTTGTGACATGTCTGGACACTTCCTTAATATCCACCATCGCCTTACAATCAGGCTTAATGGTATTACTGGCTGATCGAATTGATTAAGAAATACGAGTTTTGGCATCCGCGGGTCTTTGAATTTCCGTTTTACCTTTATCTGGGTTGGCTGTGCGCCCTCAACCGTGTCGGGGTACGTGGCCTGGCCAAGGCCAACTATGCCCTCGATCATGGTGAAATTGGCCTGGGTTCAAAATTAGCCACCCAGCAGTCCTTTGATCAAAGCTATTTTCCAACCACCGCATTAATTCCCGGGGATGTCAGTGTGGCGCAGAAAAAGCAGCAGATTTATAGCTTCATAGAACGCCATGCCTATCCGGTGGTGCTTAAGTCCAACGTTGGTTGCGTGGGAAAAGGTATTGTTAAGTTATCTGATGCAGACGCTGTGGAAAAGCATACCCCGCGCCTGCTAGGTGACTATATTGTGCAGGATTTCAGCCCGCACCCGCATGAGTGCGGTGTGTTTTATATCCGCAAAAACGGCCGTCCCCGCATAACCGGGATAAACAAGAAGCACTTTCCAACCGTGGTTGGCAATGGGCGCGATGATTTGCATACGCTGGCTAGGAATCACCCGCGTTACACCGCCCACTGGGATTCATTTCTACAGGATGTGGACACAACTGAAGTGCTGGAGGCCGACCAGGAGAAACGCTTGTCATTTATCGGCTCACACACCCTCGGCTGTAAGTTTACTGAGCAAATGGATTTACTGACGCCGCAGCTAGAGAGCGCTATTTTTGAATTCTTTGCATCGCAGTCCGGCTTCAATTATGGCCGCGTCGACGTTAAATATGCGGATGAGGAGAGTTTTAAACGCGGCGAATTTGTGGTGATAGAAGTGAACGGGGTTGCCTCCCTGCCAACCCATATGTTTGATCCCAAATTTTCGGTATGGCAGGCTTATAAAATATTTTTTGAGCATGGCCGCCATCTGGTGAATATTGCCGGTGAGCAACGTCACCAGCCCATGCAATTGCTGCCTTACCGCGATGTGCTACGACAGGTTAAAGATAACCAGCAAATGCTCAACCGGGTGCATCAACGCCTGATGGGCAAGCCCGCCTGATTGTCCGCACGGCGTTCCCAGTATCCGCGTATTTCTTGTTTGACAATCGGCGCCATGATGATAATGCCGATGATATTGGCCAGAGCCATGGCGAAGATCATTGAATCCGAGAAGTCCAGCACCGCATCCAGCTTGATAGCACAACCGATCACCACGAAAACGCAAAAAATCAGGTTATAGATCAGTTTGGTTGAGGTTTTATCGCCGAACAGAAAAACCCAGCCGGCCAGGCCATAGTAAGACCAGGACACCATAGTTGAGAATGCAAACAGAATTATCACAACAGTCAGCACATAGGGAAACCACGAGATAACGCTGCCGAATGCCGATGAGGTGAGCTCAACACCGCTGATACCGCCGGCATTGGTTACTCCGGGCTCATAAATAGTAACCAGGATTACCAGCGCGGTGATGGTGCAGATCACCACAGTATCAATAAATGGCTCGAGCATGGCCACATAACCTTCAGTAACTGGCTCTTTGGTGCGGACTGCAGCATGAGCAATCGATGAAGAACCAAGCCCAGCTTCATTAGAGAAGGCCGCCCGGCGAAATCCCAGGATCAGCACACCAATCATGCCGCCGGCCACACCATCGGGACTGAACGCGCCTGTGATTATGGCTGAGAATGCATAGCCGAGTTTGTCGTAATTGGCGGCAATTACGATCAGTGCAGTGATCACATACAGCCCAGCCATAAACGGCACCAGTCGGCTGGTCACTGCGGCGATGGATTTGATGCCGCCAACGATTACCGTTGCAGTGAGCACGGCAAGCACGATGCCCACCATCCAGGCCTTGTCGGCAAAAAAGCTGGCCTCTGCACCAGTGGTATTAACAAATTGAGAGTAGGCCTGGTTGGATTGGAACATGCAGCCAATTCCGAGCGTGCCGATGACGATGCACACTGCATAGTAGTAGGCCATGACCTTACCCAGTCTTGGCTTATTCAACTCCGCCAGGCCTTTTTCCAGGTAGAACATGGGGCCGCCAAAGGTGGTGCCATCCGGCGCCTCATTGCGGTATTTAACCCCCAGCGTGCATTCGGCAAACTTGGAAGACATGCCCAGAAAACCGGCAACTATCATCCAGAACGCGGCTCCTGGTCCGCCAATCGAAATCACAATGGCGACATGCGCCACATTGCCGACACCAACGGTGCCTGATACGGCAGTGGTCAGCGCCTGGAAATGACTCACTTCACCCGGATCGTTGGGGTCCTCAAAGTCGCCTTTGACAATTTTTACCGCGTGCCTGAAGCCGCGCAAGTTGATAAATCCGAGATAAACAGTAAAAAACAGACCGCAGCCGACCAGCGCAACGACAATGATTGGCACCTGCGTTCCGCCCACCGGAACCGAGTAGAAAACAAATTCGGAGAGGGCTTTGGCATAGGGTTTAAAGCCGTCATTAATCGCCTGGTCAATGCTTGCCAGTGCCGGTGTGGTGAACAGCAACAGGAGTGCCGGGTAAAGTTTGCTCAGTCTCATCGATGTATTCTGCTTGCCCTTTACCAATAGTAGTCAGTTTGTTCAGTGTCTGCCTTATTC
>JAHHOC010000402.1 GCA_018677115.1 Arenicella sp.
GCACCCGGTAGCCGCGGTTTACCCGCACATGGCCCTGTTCATCTTCCCACGCCACACGGAAACTGATCATCCGGTCAGGCTCGCTCATGCGCTCCAGAATGGCGGCCTCACGGTAGATCGGCTTATCTTCGATAAAAGGAATAATTGTTGCGGCAACCTCTTCTACCGCCTGAATAAACTCCGTTTCGCCCGGATTACGTCTTTCCAATCCGTGCATAAACTCCTTAAAATGTTTTGAATCACTGGCTGACATAGCATACTCCGCTGTTTTTAGATTTATATTGGTGCGGTTTCAACTCAAGTTTGAGATACCGCACAGGAATACTTAAGTTACCTAACTATCATAGTCCAAATATGCGACAACTGTAAATCAATGATTATTCCCGGCTCAAATAGCTGCTGTTCCCACAAACTTCGGGTATGGCACAGGTGACAATAGACCCATGGCATTTGCACTGTATACTTGCAACACCAGGAATTGATTGAATCTATAACTGTGTCGGAATTACTCAGCAGTCAGCACACCACCACATTTCCCCAGCTATTGAAGCAGGCCAACGCCAGCATGGTTGTCTCCACCTACCAGGCAGGCAAGCTGATCTTGCTGCGGGCTAAGGAAAATTCCCTGAACACGCATTTTGTCAGTCTGCCCAAGCCGATGGGGGTGGCATTCAAAAATGGCCGCTTGAGCGTGGGCTCGGGTGCCAATGTCATCGACTATTTCAATATGGCGAATGTGGGGCCCAAGGTCGCACCGGTCAACACCCACGACGGCGCGTTCCTGCCGCGCCGTACCCATGTGACTGGCGACATAGATATCCACGAAATGGGCTTTGACGGCGATAACGAGTTGTGGATCGTGAACACCAAGATGTCCTGCCTGTGTACGCTGGATATTAACCACAGCATAGTACCGCGCTGGCGACCCCCGTTTATTACCGGCTACGACCTGACTGACCGCTGCCACTTGAACGGCCTCGCTATCCGCGACGGTAAGCCTAGATACGTCAGCGCCCTCGGCACTTCAGACAAGCCCGCGGGGTGGCGTAAAAACAAGGCTTTTGGCGGCATGATCATGGATATTGACAGCAATGAAATGATCATTGAAGGGTTGTCGATGCCGCACTCGCCACGCTGGTACCGTAACAAACTATGGGTCCTGGAATCCGGCGCCGGACAACTGGTTACCATTGACGAGAAAACCGGCGACAAAACGGTAGTGGCCGAGGTGCCCGGATTTTGCCGTGGCATCGATTTTATTGAACGCTATGCTCTGATCGGTCTCTCTGAAGTGAGGGAAACCGCGGTTTTTGCCGGCCTGCCGCTCACAGAGCGGGAACAGGACCGCAAATGCGGTGTGTGGATTGTTGATATTGAAAATGGCAAGACTGTGGGATTCCTGCAGTTCTCCGGTGGCGTGCAGGAAATATTCTCGGTGCAACTGGTACCGTGGAAATATCCAGCCTTACTGGATATGAATGATCCACTTCTCCGCACCTCCTACTCAATCCCGGATGAAGCAATCAAGGACTTTACGCCGCCTGATCCGAAGCAGCTCCGGGTTGAACAGGCAATTCAACACCACCGGCGCAGAGAGCTCGACAAAGCGATCGCGGCCTATACGGAAATCCTCAAAGAAGAGCCGGAAAACGTTCCCATTCTCTATCACATGGGGGTTGCCTTGTCCGACACCGAAAAGTGGGATGAGGCAATAAAATACCTGGATAAGGCCGTGGCACTGCAGCCCAATCATGCTGAGGCTCACAACAGCCTCGGGCACGCCTGGGCCGGTAAACTGGATTTTGATCGCGCGATTGAGTGCTACGATGCAGCTATCAGTGCCGACCAGAAGTACGCTACCGCGCATTTCAACCGAGGTTGCGTGTTACTTAAACAAGGCCAATGCGAAGAAGGCTGGAAGGAATATGAATGGCGCTGGAAAATGCCGACCTTCAGGCCTTTTAGTTGCCCCCAGCCACAATGGCAGGGCGAGGACATCGCTGATAAAACGATTCTGGTTCACACCGAACAGGGCAATGGTGATGCGATTCAGTTCGCCCGCTTTCTGCCTATGGTAAAAGCACGCTGCAAGAAACTGATCATCGTATGTACTGAGCCATTACGCTTGTTGTTCAAGGAAATGGAATGCGTCGATGAAGTTCGCCTGCCTGGAAACCTGCCGGCCGATCTGTTCGATGTGTATTGCCCGATTATGTCTTTAGCTGGAGTGCTGAAAATCGATTTGGACAATTTGCCAGCCGAGGTTCCGTATCTTTCCATTGCCAAGCAGGTGGTGGTACCGGATTTGTCGGAAAGCCAAGCTGACAAATCCAAGCCAAAAATAGGCCTGGCCTGGGCCGGCAGTCCGACTCAACAGATCAATCATCACCGCTCTTGTCCTCTTAAGGACATGTTAGGCATAGTTGATAGCGATAAGTTCGATTATTACAGCTTGCAGGTACCCGTGACAAAGGAACAAAAGCAGCTGCTAGCCGACAATAATATCGTTGACCTCGAGCAGGAACTGGTCAGCTATTCACATACTGGCGCATTGATGCAGCAAATGGATATGGTGGTCAGCGTGTGCACTTCGGTAATCCATCTGGCGGGGGCGCTCAATGTGCCGGCCACAGTCATACTGTCGCCACACGCAGATTGGCGCTGGTTATTCGAGGAAGAAGCCAGTAGCTGGTACCCCAATACACAGATACGCCGACAGCAGAAATCGGGAGACTGGGCGGAACTGATAAAACGGGTGCGGGAAGAACTGGAGCAGAAGTTTGAAAAATAATCACTGCTTGATTAGAGACAGAAGGTGAGTACCTTGCCATTAGCGGCTTTGACCACGAAACAATTTTCTTCGATATCAGTCACGTCGAGAGTATCAATACCATCATCATGAGCCACGGCGGATGCCGTGATGGTGACAGTC
>JAHHOC010000411.1 GCA_018677115.1 Arenicella sp.
GCAACCAACAATGTCGACACATCGAATGATAACACCGTAGCGGGTACGCTGAATCAGGTGACCGCAGCGTCCCACGACAACACTGTGGCCGGTAACGCCAATACGGTGACTACGGCGTTGAACAATCAGGTGGCCGGTGCAAGCAATATGGTCGAGAGTTCCGACGGTAATACTGTCAGCGGGGCAACCAATTCACTGGATAACGCTAATCTAAACCTTGTAGCAGGCGAATCAAATGCCTTGACTGATGCTGATACCAGTTCGGTGGTCGGTACCGGAAATGCCGTTACGACCGGGGTGGATAATAATGTATCGGGCAGCAGTAACAGTGTTACAAACGCCAGAGGGCACATTGTTTCCGGCGCCGCCAATCTTGTGAGTATGGGTTTCTATAATGCGGTGGTGGGAGATACCAATGTTGTCAGCGTTAATTCAAATAACAACGTCGTCGGCGGCAACAATAACGTAGCCACAGATGATTCAACCAGCAACAGTGTGGTCGGTTCCACGAATCTGGTGTCGACATCAGACAACAATAATGTGTCAGGTAACAATAACACCGTAAACGTTGCTGCGGACAACAATCAGGTAGCCGGTTCCAATAACGTTGTAACCACGGAAAGCGATGACAATACCGTGGCTGGGACTGGCAATACACTGACCGAAAGCGCTGATCAAAACCAGGTGGCGGGTCAAAGCAACATCTTAAATCAGTTCTCTGACAGCAATACTGTGTCAGGTGCCAACAATACTTTGAGCCTTGCCAATAACAATGCTGTGGTGGGACAGTCTAACTCGGTTAGCACCAGCGTAAACAATGTGGTAGGCGGCGCCGGAAATGAAGTGATATCAGCTTCGAACAACAATATCGTCGGAGGTTCGGGTAACATTGTCCGCGACAGCTCGAGTAACAACAGCGTGGTGGGCACAGGCAACCTGGTTGACCCGTCAAACAATAACGATGTGTCCGGTGCCAACAACATGGTTATCAGCACCGACAATGCGGCGGTAACAGGCAGCAACAACGTTGTCGTCGCAGGTACTGGCAGTGTGGTCGGCGGTAGCGGAAACTTTGTTACTGGTGAAGATAGCCTTGTGGTCGGTACTGGGGCCGCGTCGGTGGGTAATAACAATATTGTCGTTGGTCTCGGCGCAGAGGCTACTCAGGGGCAGTCGATCGCCATCGGAAGTGACGCCGATGGTGATGGCGACGGTGCGGTTGCATTGGCGACCAATGCAGCAGCTGTTGGTAATGACACGGTCGCTTCTGGAGTTAATTCTTCAGCATTCGGTGTGGCGTCCAGAGCGTTAGGCAGGGAGGCAACTGCGCTCGGTTCAAACGCGCTGGCTACCAGCCGAGAGTCCACCGCGGCTGGCGCACAGGCAGCTGCAACTGCATTGGGCAGCACCGCGACAGGCGGTAATGCGCAGGCCACCGCGGTGTCGGCGTCGGCTTTTGGCGAAAACGCATTTGCCGCCGGCGCAGCGAGTTTGGCGATTGGGTCGCGCACCTTTTCTCAGCAGCAGGATAATATTGCTATGGGTAGTGCGGCGCAGTCTGTCGGGCTCGGCAGTATTGCGCTGGGTGCGGGCACTTTTGCTGATAACCTGAACTCTGTGGCACTCGGAACAGGTGCGCAGGTGAATGCGGCCGGTGCCGTTGCGATAGGATCCGGGTCGGTAGCTAATGCAACCAATACGGTGTCGTTAGGCAGTCCCGGTGCTGAGCGCAGAATCACGAATGTCGCCCCAGGATTCCTGAGTACAGATGGAGTCAATGTCAGTCAACTGCGGGATGCCCAGCAGGAAGCGCGTCGCGGCGTGGCCGGCGTGGCGGCCCTGGCCAGTGGAATAAGCCCCGGATTGCCCGGTGAAACCGCGTTTACTTTCGGGGTAGGCCATTACAAAGACCAGAGTGCCGCCGGTTTCGGTTTGCGTCACTGGGTGGAGCAGAAAGACGAAGAAAATGCACTGTTGAGAAGATTCCAACTTGAAATTGGCGCGTCGCTTTCCGAGGGTGGTGCCGAAGATAATGTTTATCGTATCGGGGGAGGTTTCGTCTTTTAATTAGCCTTCAGCTGGACAATCATAAATAACAGTGGCGCCGATGGGCGCCATTGTTGCTTCTGGAGGTTGTTTTGGGGATACTCCATGCATTACAAATACTGCGCGTACCGTTACTTGCAGATTTATAAATTACTATGAAAAAAGCACTTATCACCGGTATCACCGGGCAGGATGGTTCATACCTGGCAGAGTTCCTGCTCGACAAAGGTTATCAAGTGCATGGGATCAAACGCCGTGCATCGTCGTTTAATACCGAACGGATTGACCATCTGTACCAGGATCCGCACGAGAAATCGCAGTCGCTGCACCTGCATTACGGTGATTTAACCGACTCCTCTAACCTGACGCGGATAATTCGCGAGGTGCAGCCGGACGAAATCTACAATCTGGCTGCACAGAGCCACGTGGCGGTGTCCTTCGAAGTGCCGGAGTACACGGCAGATGTGGACGCCCTCGGTACTTTGCGTGTGCTGGAAGCTATCCGCTTTTTAAATATGGAACACCGCACCCGCTTCTATCAGGCGGCGACGTCTGAACTCTATGGCTTGGTGCAGGAAACCCCGCAGAGTGAAACCACCCCATTTCATCCGCGTTCGCCCTATGGTGTTGCCAAGCTTTATGCGTATTGGATTACAGTAAATTACCGTGAGGCTTACGGCATGTATGCCTGCAATGGCATTCTATTTAACCATGAGTCACCGCGCCGAGGTGAAACTTTTGTGACCCGTAAAATTACCCGCGCACTGGCGAATATTTCGCAAGGCCTCGAATCGTGTCTGTATCTCGGCAACCTGGCTGCACTGAGGGACTGGGGCCATGCAAAAGACTATGTACGTATGCAGTGGTTGATGTTGCAGCAGGATGAGCCGGATGATTTTGTCATTGCAACGGGTGAACAGCTGTCGGTACGGGATTTTGTGACCATGGCTGCCCATGAAATGGGCATTGAGCTGGTTTTCAAGGGAGAGGGAGAGGACGAGTATGCAGAGGTTATATCCGTTGACAGTAAGATAGCGCCGGCGGTAAAAGCAGGGGAAGTCATTGTAAGGGTAGACCCGCGTTATTTTCGTCCGGCCGAAGTAGCCACTCTGTTGGGCGACCCCGGCAAGGCCCGCGACAAGTTGGGATGGGAACCGGAAATCAGTGTGCAGCAGATGTGTGCCGAGATGGCGGCTGCCGATATGGAAGCGGCGCGGCGCGATGCCTTGCTAACCCGGCATGGCTACGAAGTTACCACTGTGTTTGAATAGGGTAACGCGGGTTTTAAAGTGGCCAAAAAAAGAATATACATCGCCGGTCATAACGGCATGGTGGGCTCAGCGCTGCTGCGTAAACTGGAGTCCGATGTCGAAATCGAGCTGATAATCCGGGCGCACGATGAATTGGATCTCAGGAACCAGCGCGCAGTGCAGGCTTTCTTTTATGAGAATTCTCTCGACGAAGTGTATTTTGCCGCAGCGCGGGTCGGTGGAATTCATGCCAATGACCAATACCCGGCGGATTTTATTTACGACAACCTGATGATGCAGTGCAACCTGATCGATGCCGCTTATAAATCCGGTGTGAAAAAGCTGTTATTGCTCGGATCATCCTGCATCTATCCGCGACTGGCTACACAGCCGATCAGCGAAGCAGAGCTGCTCACCGGGGCGTTGGAGCCCACCAACGAGCCTTATGCTATTGCCAAGATTGCCGGCATCAAGTTATGCGAATCCTATAACCGCCAGCGCGGCACCTCTTATCGCAGCGTAATGCCCACTAATTTATATGGGGAGAACGACAATTTCCACCCGCAAAACAGTCATGTGATTCCGGCCATGATGCGCCGCTTTCACGAAGCCAAATTAAATCACGATGCGGAAGTGGTGGTTTGGGGAACCGGCAAACCCCGCCGCGAGTTTTTACATGTTGATGATATGGCACAAGCCTGTATCCATGTGATGAACCTGGGCAAAGATGACTATGACTCAGCAACCGATCCAAGGCTGTCGCATATAAATATCGGTACCGGCGAAGATTGTACTATTGGCGAACTTGCCAAGGTGATGGCAAAAGTGGTGGGATTTGATGGGCAGCTGAAGTTTGATACCAGTAAACCGGACGGCACGCCAAGAAAACTGCTTGATGTCACACGTCTCACCAGGCTGGGCTGGCGGGCATCAATCGGCTTGGAGCAGGGCCTGACCAGAACCTATGCCTGGTTCCTTGAAAATGAGTCTTCGCTGCGTGGAGTGGAGTCGTGATACCGGTCATCCTTTCAGGCGGAGTGGGTTCGCGCCTGTGGCCGCTGTCGCGGGGCATGTATCCAAAGCAACTGCTGCCGCTGGTGGACCCGAATTACTCGATGCTGCAGCAGACTGTACAGCGTACTGAGGGTCTGCACGGAATTAGCGCCCCTATCCTGGTGTGCAATGAGGAGCACCGCTTTATGGTAGGGGAACAGTTGCACCAGATCGGGATTCAGGATGCAAGTATCATACTAGAACCGGAAGGACGCAATACAGCACCGGCAATTGCCCTCGCGGCATTCAAACTGTTGCAGGACGGTGCGCGAGTTGGCGCGGATGAGCTAATGCTGGTGATGCCGGCAGATCATGTTATCTCGGATGTGTCGGCTTTTCACCGCGCGATCCTTGTGGCCCGCGAGTTGGCGGATGAGGATTACCTTGTCACTTTTGGCATTGTGCCACAGGGCCCGGAGACCGGTTATGGCTATATTAAGGCGGGCTCGTCCGGCCAGTCGGGCGGGCTTGCAGTTGCCGAATTCAAGGAGAAGCCCGATCTGAACACTGCGCAGGCCTATGTAAGCTCCGGCGACTATTACTGGAACGGCGGGATATTCCTGTTTAAAGCCTCAGTTTTCCTCGCTGAGCTGGCGAAATTGCAGCCGGACGTATATCGAGCCGCGGAACTGGCGATGTCGGCCGCTGAGCCGGATCTTGATTTTATCCGCATTGATAAGACCGCTTTCACTGAATCACCGTCAATTTCAATCGACTATGCGGTGATGGAGCACACCGACAAGGCCATGGTTGTACCGCTGGACGCCGGCTGGAGTGATGTTGGATCGTGGTCGGCTTTGTGGGAAGCGGCACCCAAAGACAACTCAGGTAATGCAATCAGTGGTGATGTGTTTTTACACAATACAAC
>JAHHOC010000426.1 GCA_018677115.1 Arenicella sp.
TTTGTATGGTTATCCACTCGGCCACGAGCGCCGGTTTGTCTTCGCCCTCGATTTCCACGGTTACCTCGGTTTTAAAGCGGAACTGACCGGGTTTGGTTTCATCAATGGACAGCACTTTGCTGTGCCCGCGCACTCGCTTATCGACCTTGACCGGCGCCACAAAGCGCACTTTGTCAAAACCCGAATTGATGCCCATATAAACGCCTTTGATCATCAGGTTAAAACTTGCGGCAAAATGCGACAGCATCGACAGACTAAGGAAGCCATGGGCAATGGTGGAACCGAACGGCGTTTGTTTGGCCCGCTCCGGGTCGACATGGATAAATTGATGGTCCAAGGTGCAATCGGCAAACTGATTGATCTGCTCCTGAGTGACGGTATGCCACGGTGACGGCTCCGACTGCTTGCCGATGTAATTATGTACTTCGCTGCGTTCAATGATTGTAGGCATTATGGTCTCCGATAAATTGGGGTATCCAGCAACAGCTGAGCATTGTAGCCTAGATAAGGCGTGTCAATCAGCCTTTAATGTGAGCCGGGAAGCGCTATTTTCCAACCTCTCCAGTGTCGCCCTGACGACAGTTTCATAGTACATTGCACGCTTATATTTTACGCTCAATGGAGCAATAACCCGTTTTCAAACCCTCTCCGCATTTTAATGCGCGGCCGAAAACGCAGGAATCAGTAATCATGCAGCAGCTTAGCGGACTCGACGCCTCCTTTTTATACCTCGAAACTGACAATGCGCCGATGCATATCGCCAGTTTGAGTATTTATGACCCTTCCACAGCGCCGGATGGAAAAGTCACGTTTAAGGAAATTCTCGCCAACACCATGGCTCGCAAATACCGGGTGCCGCCGATGAGTAACGTGCTGGTGAATGTGCCCCTGCGTCTTGACCATCCCTACTGGATCACCGATGAGAAGCTCGATGTCGAGTACCACATCCGGCATATGGCCCTGCCGCAACCGGGTGACTGGCGGCAACTGTGCATTCTGGTTTCACGTCTGCACGCCCGCCCGATGGACCGCAACCGGCCCTTATGGGAAATGAATGTCATCGAGGGCCTCGATAACGTGAAGGGCGTGCCCAAGGGCTCGTTCGGCATATTCCTGAAGATTCACCATGCTGCCTTCGATGGCGCATCTGCGGTAGAAATGGCATCCGCCATCCACGACCTGACCCCCAACTACAAAGACATCCCTGCTCCACAGGAGATTCGTGGGGATTCCCGCCCTTCAAGCTTGAGCCTGATGATCCGCTCACAGATCAATGCGGTCAAAAAACCCCTGCGCATTTTTAACGTGGCACGCAGCACGCTGCCGGATGTTGCGCGCCTTGTGGCGCGCCTGCGCAGCGGCGAACTGACGCGTATTAAAAAAGTTCCCCGCACCCGCTTTAACGGCACCGTGTCACCGCACCGCGTGTTCGAAGCTATGACCGTTGATTTTGAAAATATACGCAAGATCAGGCACAGCGTCGGTGATGTGACGGTGAATGATATCGCCCTGTCGATTTGCGGCGGTGCGTTGCGCAAGTATCTGAAAGCAAAGGGTGAGTTACCACAAGCCCCGCTGGTGGCGATGGCACCGATTAACGTGCGCACCGAAGAACAGAAAGGTACCCACGGCAACCAGGTTTCACAGATGACGGTGTCATTATGCAGCGACATCGAAGATGCCCTGGAGCGACTGCATACCGTGCATGAAGGTACACGCAACGCCAAGGAATTAACCAACGCCGTAGGCGCGAAAGCAATGACCGACCTGAGCCAGTTTGTTCCGTCAACGGTCTCGGCGACGGCCATCAAACTGGTCAGCAGTTTGCGGTTGGCAAACCAGGTAACGCCATTCTTCAACTGTACGGTTACCAATGTGCCGGGGCCACAGGTTCCGCTGTATTACACCGGCGCTAAAATGGTACGCTCTTTTGGTCTGGGCCCGGTGATGGATTCGATGGGATTGTTCCACGCGATTACCAGCTACTGCGGACAATTCATCATTTCGGTTACCTGTTGTCGTGAAATGATGCCCGACCCGGAGTTTTACATACAATGTATACGGGAATCCTACGAAGAATTGCTGGCAGCGGCCGAACAGGCCGCAAAACCGCATGCTGCGTCTGCCCCATCGAGGCTTGGGAAGAAGTCGAAGAAGGTAAGCAAAGCGAAGAAAAAGACCAAGGTAACTAAGGCTAGCAGGCCAACCCGACGTAAAAGAGCCACCTCCAAGGCCACTAAAGTGAGCGCACGCTCGGCATCATGATTCGTTCACTATACAAGTCATTCCATGCCGGCGAACGCACGTTGGCCAAGAAACTGCTGTTGTCTTCTACAGAGGGCGCCCGGGTTGCCAACGAACTGTTAACCGCTCAGATGTTGAAGAATTTACTGGCAAAAGATCACAGTGGGGACGGCCATGGGGTGATTGTGCTGCCCGGTTTTTTGGGCAGGGACAGGACCAATGGCCCGTTGGTCAAATTCCTTAACTCGCTCGGCTATGTTTCCTCTGGATGGAACCTGGGCAGGAATCTGGGTCATGGCCGCGATGTCAGGGAGCGGATGATGCGCGAAATCGATTTCAGATTGCAGCAGACCGGCGAAAAAGTCACCCTCATCGGTCACAGCCTGGGTGGTCTCTACTCGCGCGAGCTGGCTCGCGTAGCTCCGGAAAAAGTTGAACGGGTCATTACCCTGGGTTCGCCATTCGGCCGCAACCGCAGCGACCCGACCGCGGCCAGCAAACTTTATTGGACACTGAACAGGAATCGCGACCGTACCCATGTGCCTGATTCATTGCGTCCGGTGCCGCCAGTTCCGGTCACCAGTGTATTTACACGCAGCGACGCAGTTATCGACTGGCGCAATGCGCGGCAGGACCGGGGCCACTCGCGCAGTGAGAACGTGGAAGTGTATGGCAGCCACTGCGGGCTGACAGTGAATCCAGCGGTGTGGTATTTACTACTGGACAGACTTTCCACTGACAGTAACAATTGGCAACCTTTTGATAATTCAGGTTGGCGGCGGACGATCTATCCGCTTGCAGCACGTTGCGACTAGTTATGGGAAACGCAAAATGAGTGAAAAATATGTAAATGCCAACGGGGTTCAACTTGCCTACGATGAATTTGGCAACCAATCTGATCCGGCGATGATCCTGATCATGGGTCTGGGCACGCAGATGATCGCGTGGCCGGAAGAGTTATGTGAGCAACTGGCAGATAAGGGCTTTCGTGTTGTCCGCTTTGACAACCGTGACATCGGCCTGTCAGAGAAAATGCACAATGCGGACAAGCCAAACCTGCTTTGGGTGCTGCTCAGGGCCCGGCTTGGCGTTCCATTCAAAGTACCTTACACACTCAAGGATATGGCGGACGATACGGTTGGCCTGATGGACGCGCTGGATATCGATAAAGCCCATCTGGTAGGTTGCTCGATGGGCGGCATGATCGGGCAGCTGGTGTCGGCCCATGCCGGTCACCGCGTACTCTCCTTCACCTCCATAATGTCCACCAGTGGCTCCCGCAAGCTGCCATCACCGCGGCCGGAGATCATGCGCGCCATGACTCGCGGTGCCGCCAACTCGGAAGAAGAGTTGGTAGAGCAGCGGGTTGGTGTGTTCCGGCTGATCGGCAGCAAGGGCGAACTGGCACCGAAAGACGATGAAATAAGGGAAAAAGTGCGCCGCAGCTATCGGCGTAACTATCACCCCGCCGGCTATGTGCGGCACATGGCCGCTATTGCCCACAGTGGCAGCCGAGTGCATCTGTTAAAGAAAATCGACCGCCCCACATTGGTGATCCATGGCAAGGAGGATCCGCTGGCACCGGTGGAAGCGGGTATCGATACTGCCCGGCATATTCCCAATGCCGAGCTGGAGTTGATTGACAATATGGGCCACGACCTGCCCAGAGTTCTGATCCCGCGCTTGGTAGAACTGATCTCCAGGCACGCCAAGCGACATCAGCGGTAGACGCTGACACCACTTTCACGTTAACAGTTGAGCCGGCGGGCAGGCGCTAAATATATTTGGCGATCTCAGCCCTCGCCACCACCATGCGGTGCACCTCATCCGGCCCATCGGCCAGGCGCAGTGTGCGTTGACCGGTGTACATCTCGGCCAGCGGTGTCCATTGTGATACCCCTGCCCCGCCGTGCATTTGAATGGCGCGGTCAATAATGTCACAGGTCACCTTTGGTACCAGGGCTTTAATGCCCGATATATAAACCCGGGCTTCGCGGTTGCCGAGCACATCCATAGCGCGAGCCGCCTGTAACACCATTAGCCGGCAGCTGTCTATCTCGATGCGGCTATTGGCGACGATGTCAAAGTTACCGCCCAGTTTAATCAGCGGCTTGCCAAAGCCCTCA
>JAHHOC010000438.1 GCA_018677115.1 Arenicella sp.
ATATTGATCACCATTTCTGCAATAGTTTTCGGCGGTGAATTTTTGTCCGCACCCGTATTCCGGTTCATTGCAGAAACCCGGATACGTGAAATGTTCACTGCCTTCGCACTGTTAATTGTTATAGCGATTGCGGTGTTAATGCAGGCAGTCGGCTTATCCCCTGCTCTGGGTACTTTCCTGGCCGGCATGGTTCTCGCCGAGAGCGAGTTCCGCCATGAACTTGAAGCGGATATTGAGCCGTTTAAAGGTTTGCTGTTAGGGCTGTTTTTTATCACCGTGGGCGCCAGCATCGACATCCCGCTGTTCCTCCAGCAGCCATTGCTGATTCTGGGTGCGGTATTCGCCCTGATCGTCATCAAACTACTGGTATTGCTGCTGTTGGCAAAGTTATTCAATATGGCTTTCCAGCAGGGCACCCTGTTTGCGGTCGCACTGGCACAGGGTGGTGAATTCGGGTTTCTATTGATCGTCACGGCGGCCCCATATGGAATTTTCCCCGGTGAGGTTGCCAACCTGCTGTCACTGTCGATCGCCCTGTCGATGCTGGTGTCGCCGCTGATGCTGTTCGCGCACGAACGCTTCATGAGCCGGCCTGGGCAGGACTGCGGTGGACCTGAAGATGATGTTTTTGAAGAGGACGCACCGGTTATCGTGGCCGGGTATGGTCGCTTTGGTCAAATCGCCGGCCGTCTATTGGCAGCGCAAGGCTTTGAACTGACTATTCTTGATCATAGCCCCAGCCAGATTGAACTGTTACGCCGTTATGGCAGCCGCGTATTTTACGGTGATCCGTCACGCATGGAACTGCTGGAGGCAGCAGGAGCCAAAGAAGCTAAATTACTGATCGTGGCCGTGGATGAACCGGACAAGACATTGGACATTATCGACACTGCGCAAAAACATTTCCCGCATCTGAAGATATTGGCGCGAGCCATCGACCGTCGTCACACATACGAGTTGATGAAGAGAGACATCGCAGTTATTCAACGCGAAACCTTTCATTCCGCCCTGAATCTTGGAGTCGACGCGTTAAAATTGCTAGGTATCGAGGAACGACGTGCCAACAAAGCCGGCAAGCTGTTTGCTGAATATGACCAGCAATCGCTAAGTGTGCTCGCCGATCTCTGGGGCGATGACCATAGCTATGGTGTCGCAGTGCGTCAAAGAACCGAAGATTTGAAGCATGTGCTCAATGCGGATCAGGAGGAATGGGATACTGAAGAAGCCATACAGGACTGATTTATCGTCGTGTGACCACATGTTTTGCGCCTCAGGTGATCCAAGCACAGGGAAATTTCTTAGATTCTGTTGCTATACTACAGAGAACAACAATAACAAGATCAAGGAGAACAACTGATGGCAAATCCCCAGACAGTAGTTAACCAGGTAACAGACGCTGCGCAAGCAGCGGCGCAACAGGCTGATCACCATACCATGCTGCTGGTACTCGGCATCACTGGCCTGCTGGCGCTGGCGGTAGTGGTGGTGCCCCTGGCGTCCCGATTGAGAATTCCTTTCACGGTAACACTGGCGGCAGTGGGTATATTACTGGGCCTCGGCTCCGAATTAATTATGCTCACACCCTGGCTTGGCTTCCTGCATGAATTTATTGAAGCCCTGCATTCGATGGAGATCACCTCTGAAGCGGTATTCTTTGTGTTCCTGCCGGCACTGGTTTTTGAGTCCGCGCTGGCGATTGATGTGCGGCGTTTGTTTGACGATATATCGCCGATCCTGATGTTGGCAGTATTTGGTTTGTTGATTTCCACTGTCGCGGTGGGACTTACCATGACCACCATAACCGGTGTTGCCTTGATCGTTTGCCTGTTACTCGGCGCCATCGTTTCGGCGACCGATCCGGTTGCTGTAGTAGCTATCTTCAAGGACCTTGGCGCACCCAAGCGGCTAGCGATACTTGTAGAGGGGGAAAGCTTATTCAATGATGCTACCGCTATCGTTGCTTTTACCATTCTGTCAGCGATGATTCTTGGTGAGTCGGATCCAACCGTTCTGTCCGGTACAGCTTCATTTCTGAAGGTATTCTTCGGTGGCATAGTTGTCGGCTACCTCTCTGCAAGGATTATCTGTTTCGTGCTGGTATACATCGGCGACTCCCACCTGCCTAAAGTCACGCTGACCATCTCGCTGGCCTATCTGTCATTCATTATTGCTGAACATAACCTGCATGTGTCCGGCGTGATGGCAGTTGTCACTGCAGCGTTGGTGCTCGGCTCACGTGGCCGCAGCGTTATTTCACAAAGCGCCTGGCACGGGCTTGAGGAAGTCTGGGAACAAATCGGCTTTATCGCTAACTCAGTAATATTTGTGTTGGTGGGCCTCAAAGTGCCCTCGATTATGGCCTCCATGGATACTCAGCAGTTCATGTGGTTGGCAGCCCTATTGCTCACCGCATTTACCGCACGTTTCGCGATTATATTTGGCCTGGTCCCGGTGATGAGCCGCGTAGGATGGTCAGCGAATGTGAGCACCGGATATAGATCAGTGATGTTTTGGGGTGGTCTGCGTGGGGCAGTGTCGCTGGCATTGGCCTTGGCGGTAATGGAAAATGACAAATTTCCAGTTGAAATACAGGAGTTTATCGGTGTCATGGTGACCGGATTCGTACTCTTCACATTGTTCGTCAATGCCACCACCGTACATCTTATTATGCGTGCCTTTGGACTGGCGAAACTGGGCCCTGCCGATGCAGCGGTCCGTGACCGGGCTTTTTCTGTGGCTATGAGCAGTGTGGGTGATCGCGTTCGAGCTACCGCCAGGGCAAAACACATTGGCGAAGAGCAAACTAACCTGGTAGCGCAGCCGTATGAAGAATTGGCGCAAACCGGGGTGAAAAAAGGTGATGCAGGCACAATAAGCCAAGAGGATTGGGTGTTGATTGGTCTGCGTATGCTGAGCA
>JAHHOC010000449.1 GCA_018677115.1 Arenicella sp.
TGCAGTGATTCAGCGAGATTGGTATCCGGAAATACACCCATGTCCTCAGCTGAAATAGCATCTACGACACCACTTGCGTTACGCTTCTGGTCTACCGAGCGCGTCAAACTGGCGCGAATCCCGGTGACGACTATTTCTTCCAGTGCACTGCCATCCTGCGCAGAAGCGGCAGTGGGTGTCATAATTGCTCCGCCCACCAGCATGCCGATCATTGCGGATCGCGACTTAGACGCCGGTGCAATGGCGTTGGAAACCGCCTCTGCAACCTTGGTCTTGCCGTTATGTTTATAATTAGTCATGTAACTCCTCATTTTTTTCTATAGAAAACACATTTTTATTTACGCCTTAATCATAAATTGATTCAGGGAAGCTATCCCCAGCGTACCTCATTCGACATAAATCAAAGCGTGCAATGCACTGAATTGGTGCATTTGCCCGCTTTTATTAGCTTCCTGCCGAACGTTGAAAATATCATATCAAGCCGACGTGAAAAGGAAACTCACAGAAATATGTGCAGCGTAATATAGGATTCAGTCGAAGCAAACTCGACCAAATAAACGCTGATTCCAAAGTTTAAACGTTCAAGTTAAGTAAATATACAGTCTGGACTCCCGTTTACCGCACAAAAAACCCGCTTTATCTCTTATAAATCAGCATAAAATAAACACGCGCATACTAAACTCCTATAATCCACTGAGATAAAAAAGAAGAGCGCTGTACCCCTAGATGTCTGAAACCGTTTTCAATATCCACGACACGCTGTTGTTAGCGACTGCCTTTCAGAGTTTTCTGTTTGTGCTGCTCATTTTGATTGCCAAGTACGAGCCTCATGCCAATGACTATTATTTAGTCGGGTTCTTTTTAGCCCAAATGCTGATTCCACTGCATTTTCTGGTCAATTTTGGCAGCGATTTCAGTGCTATCGCGGCAGATATCTCTCCCAGCCTTTACCACACCTTTGATATCGCGCTGTGGTTGGAGGGGCCATTGCTGCTGTGGTATACCCGCTCGTTACTAAATCAGAATTTCAAGTTGGGCGCGATTGACCTTTTGTACCTGGCGCCTTCTGTGGCATACCTGATGTATATTTCCGTCACATTTTTTGCCGTTGAACCCGCTGTTCAACTGCAGATCATCGCCGACTCGCGCGATATCAATGATCCTGGAAGCCAACTCGCGCCCATTTTAACCCGGGAAACGTTGCGTGTGTTTTTCAGTGTGTTATGCCTGCTAAATATCCGCCAGGCTCAACTCAAAATCAGGGATCAGTATTCCAATATTGAGAAAATTGATTTTAACTGGTTAATTTTCCTGGTTATCGCATTCACCATTGTCAGGGTATGGGTGCTCGGTACCGTGCTGTTCTCAATCTTCGCCTATGAATTAGGCGCTGACTTCTTTAACACCATGGGGTTAATAGGTAACTACCTGACCTTCGCTCTCATCAGCACCCTGATGTTTTACAGCTTGCAGAGATCCTCCGTGTTTTATGGCCATTCAGCCATGGGTGATGAGCAGGAAGAAGCCGAGGAGGAAGTTGTTGACCCGATGATTCTGCGACGAATCGAGCAATACATGCAAGCCGAGAAACCTTATTTAAATCACCGCCTTAATCTTGATCAGCTGGCCAGCGAACTCGCCATGCATCCGCGCACATTATCAAAAACAATCAATCGCGATTTCAAGACCAACTTTTATGAGTTCATCAATACTTACCGGATTGATGAAGCTAAATTAAAATTGGCAGATATGGCCCAGAAAGATAAAACCATGATCGAGATTTTGGGTGAGTGCGGCTTTAACAGCAAAGCAACCTACAACACGTTCTTTAAAAAAATCGTCGGCTCAACACCGACTCAGTATCGCGCATCGAAACTAAAAGAGGCCTGACCCTTGCAGGCCAGGCCTCGTATTAAAAGTTAGTTGGAGACTATTCCGAAACAGCTTAGATTCACCGGCCGACAGCCGGTGAACCTACAGTCATTTCCAAACGTCCTGACTTATACCCCGTTTCAGGGTTCCAGCTCAAACGCGCCAGCATCACAATCAACGCCTTGTGGTCGTAGCACGCCCCTTTGATCGGTGCCGGGAC
>JAHHOC010000451.1 GCA_018677115.1 Arenicella sp.
TAGCTAATGTTGACCGGCAGTTTTATCACGACACCGCGGCTGTCCCCAGCCGCGAGGACGTATTACAGGCATATATAGATTACGTGGATCGGCAACTGACTGCCGGTTACCGCCTCAACCAGCTGGCGCGGCATGTTGTGGGCCTGTATCACGGCGAACCCAGGTCGCGCTTATGGCGACGCTATATCTCCGAGAATGCACATAAGCCTGGCTCCGGGGCCGAGGTGCTACAGTCTGCTTATCGCGCCATGCTTGGCAGTTAGAAATCACTTTCTAATTAGGGGGAGGATTCTAAATCCGCTATGTAAACTTCCAGCCATCGAATCTAACCGACATTTTGGAGTAATCACATGGCTACCAAACAAGCTAAAAAAACTTCTGTAAAGAAAACTTCCGCAAACAAAACTACTGCTAAAAAGACTGCTACCCCGTCTAAAGCGGTTAAACCACAAGCAACTGTGCGGGATACCATTAACAGCAATTTTAACAACGCCCAGGAATTGGCAAAGCAGGTTTATCTTGCCGGTCTCGGTGCATTCGGCCGATCAGTTGACCAGGCGCAGGATCGTTACGCGAAAATTAACGATGAGATCACTTCCCGTTACAACAAAATCAACAAAGACGGCCAGAAGCTGGTTAAAGAGTTGGTTAACCGCGGCGAGAAAGTGCAAGACGAAGCCGAAGAACTGGTGAAAGAGAGCCGCGCTAACATCGAGCAGCAAATCGAGAAAGCAAAAGATCGTTTAGCTGGCATGGTGTCAGTAGTTGACATACCAGCCCGATTGCAGGACATGTCAGACAAACTGGAGTCGTTGAGCAGAGACCTGAAAAAGTCTGCTTAAATTAAAAGGCTTCTGACACTATTAAAAGGCCCGCTTAATGCGGGCCTTTTAATTGGCAACGGCAGTCTCAACAGTTTTCGTGATTTAAGTTTGATACACTGGCGGGATGGCAAAGATGAGCACTCGCGACTTAATTCTGGATGTGGCCCTGGTGCTGCTGAATGAACGCGGTGAAAGTATCGTCACCAGCGTCGATCTGGCCAATGAAATGAACATCAGCCCAGGCAATCTGTATTATCACTTTAAAGGCAAGGAAGAGGTTGTGGAGGAATTGTATGCTCAGTTTCACGCCCGTATCCTGGTCGCTCTGCAACAAATTACCGCCCAGGCACGAGGCGACACAAAAGAAACACTGGCCGCTTTGTGTGTGATTTCTGATGTGTTGCAGCAATTCAAATTCGTCAGCCAGGATCTGCGCGGAATTCATGAGCGCTATGCAAATCTTCGTGCGTCTTTATGCAAGCTCTTCACCCTGCTGGATCAGTCGATTACTGCGCTGGTGAAGCTGGTAATGGATAAGCATAAGGTTACTGAATCTTCCAATGCATCGAAATTGCTGGCTGCCAATCTGCTGTACACCCTGGTAAATTTTGGTGCTTATGATTCCCTGTTGGGTGAGGCACGCCATAAGTCTTCAATCGAAGAGCATCTATATCTTCATTTTTTGCCATACCTGGAAACCTAGATTACGGCGGAGATAATTGTGCGCAGAATAAATATTTGTAAACAACATGACCTGGATGAAGATGATTGCCGAACGGTTGCCGAAGATCTACTGGATCAACTGGTTGATCATTTTGGCGGTTATGTAGAACCTGATGGTGATCACTATTGCTATATACATGGCACCGGTATCAAAGCAAAAGTTCTTCCGGGCGAGGGAGAACTCACTATTAACGTAACCATGAGCCTGCTAACGGGAGCGCTGGCGCCACGGCTTGAGCAGGAAATCCACCGCGTACTGGAAGAACAAATCGGTTAGCGCGAGGTCTTTATTACTGACCGGCATTAGAAATAGTATTCTAAATAGGGTGCGTTTTTGATGCACAATAGATAGGATGAATTCAAGTAAACGAGTTGAACATAGGTGAATCCAATGGCAGCAAGCAAAAAAGCGGCGAAGAAAGTGACAAAAAAGACAGCTAAAAAGGTGTCTAAAAAAGTCTCCAGGAAAGTAGCTAAGAAGGTAACCAAGAAAGCGGCGGCTAAAAAAGCGGTGCGTAAGGTTGCGCGGAAATCCAGTAGGAAACCAGCCCGTAAGGCAGCTAAAAAAGTTTCCCGCAAGACAACCAAAAAGGCCACTAAAAAGTCAACAGCTTCGCGCCAGCGTAAATCACCTGCCGGCTCCCGCAAACCTGCGCTGGAGGATAGGTTAGATCACCTGCAGGAGCTATTGAGAAGCAACTTAAGTGGTATTAACAGTGACAAGGCTGAGGCATTGGCCAAGGAAATCTGGCTGGCGGGATTGGGAGCATATTCACGTACTTTTAATGAGTTGGCGGGCCGCGTGGATAAGATCCAGGATCGCTATGAGTCAATAAACGCAGAAGGCCAGAAAGTTTTTGATGAACTCGTCGAGCGTGGTGAATCGATGCAAGGTGATTTTGAAAAAGCGGTCAAGCATGGCCGTGAAACACTGGATAAACGTGTGGAAGAGTTCAAGAAAAGATTCGGTGGCGGTTTATCAGCCTATGTTGATATTCCCGCACGCCTGCGCGACGCGGCCGAAAAAATAGAAGAACTCAGTGAAAAACTGCAGAAGAAATAATAATGTAACGATTAGTTAGTAAAAAAGGCCGGGTCAGGAACCCGGTTTTTTTACGTCTGAGGTTTGCTCAAGCTCGCTCTCGCTACTTGGCCACCAGCTTGAGGTCTTTTTTTGCCCTGGCTTCCTTGTGCATAGACTTACGCATCAAGTCTTCGGTAATTCTGTCCAGGATGCGGCTTATTTTAGTCTGGATGCGGATTTTTTCGATCACCGGCCAGCTTGATCGCTCGCCGTCAAGGATCATATCCTCGATCTGCTGGGTAGTTCGCGCCTGCAAGGCTGTAGTGGGGTTTAATATCCGGCTCGGCAGTATGTTAATGTCACCGGTATAAGATTGCGAGACTACCGAGATGTACCCATTGATGAGTTTGCTGATGTAGGAATCATCGTTAAACGGTCTCTGCAACAAATGCGATGCTGCCAGGCCCCAGCTCTTAATAGTGTTGTAACTGGTTGCGCTCACTGTAGCCACAAGTCCCCCGGAATTTTTTTCCGCATCGATAAAAGGCAGCACCAGGGGATTGGTCTGACTGACGATAAAATGATTGACGCCATACAGTCTGGACAGGCGTTTCATTGGCAAATCATCGCTCAGCGACCCGTCAACCCATTTGCGGTTGGGCAGGTAGGGCACACGATTGTCATTAACATCCTTGGCAGCCAAGGTGACCGGCGGAAATACACCGGGTACACAGCAGGATGCCAGTACCGCCTCGCGCAGCATCACATTCGGCGAAGTAATGGCATTAAGCAATCTTGATTTCTGGTGTTTCTCGGCTGGTGCGATAGACACGTTAATCTGCAGGCCTGATTCCTCATAAGCTTCAGCAAAGGTTAAATCAGGGATCAGGTGCTCAACTACTTTTTTAACATTATCGCCATTAACCTTGGTTTTCTTGAAGAACGAATAATCATTTACCAGTTCTTGTAGATCATCAGCTTCCTGGTCGAAAAATGCGGGGTCGAATACTTCTTCCAGTTGTTGTGGCTTGCGTGAGCCGACGACTGCGGCAATTAATGCTCCACCGCTGGATCCCGACAGAACCCGTGGGATCAAATCCTGCTCCCATAAGGACTTCAGCACACCCACATGAAAAAACAAATATGTGCCGGCCCCGCTCATCAAAAGAGCAGAGCTGCCGAAGCACAGGTGGGCACGGTTGAAAAAATCAACTTTGTCATCGTGGGTTACACCTTTCACTCGCGGTTTTGCCAGGTGTGTCAGTGCCGATGCAACTTCGTCTACGTAATCAACGATCAGTTGCTTGGTGCCGAATTTGGCTTTCTGGTACAAGGCCGGATGGCCCATGCCACCGAGGTTTCCGTGAATACCCTGGTTAAGGTTGAACAGCAGTGCATGGTTGTCATTTGCGTTGCGCAATGTCTCCAATTTATCCAATCGTCGCCGGATCGCGGCGTTGTCGTAGTCCGGGCTTTGTTCGGTCAGTTTCCAATTGTGCAGGCCGTTACGTTCATCAAATTCAATCGCAGCCTGTTTCCACTCCTCGTAGTTTCGCGCTTTAGACATTCTTTTTTCGAGTATCTTCGACATAGTGATAATCAACTTAGTTGCCTCTCTTTCGTTATCTACGGTTTAACGCGCCGCCTTGCGTGCAGGTTTTCTTTTCCTGCTGAGTGCTTTATATAATTCGATAAACTGGCCCGTAACCTTGTGCCTGGGCGCAAGATAAATCAATGGCATCGACTGAGCGTGCGATTCTTTGATCTTGATCGAACTTGATATGAACGGTTTCAGCAATTTAAACTTTTCCTTTGCCAATTGCTCCACTGCTTGCTGCGGTAACTTGGCGCGGGCCATGAATTGATTGACTACAACCCCTTCAATCAGTAAATCGGGATTGTGATCTTCAATAATCTCTTCCAGTTCTTCTGTTAAGTCGATCATTGCTTCGCGTGCAAATACATCGCAGTCGTAGGGTAAAATACAACGGTCGGCAGCAATTAAGGCGGAAACTGTGAAGAAATTGAGTGCCGGCGGAGTGTCGATGTAAATTTCATCATAATCTTCGTGCAGATTATCGAGAAAGTCCCGTAATTTATAAATCTTGTGCCTGGCTTCGAGTTTGTTCTCCATATCTACCAGCGCAGCACTCGCAGAAATTAAACTCAGGTTCTCAAAGCGTGTTTTGCGGATAAAATCTTCCGACGTGAAATCGCGGTAGTTGCGCGATATAGTCGACTCCATAAATTCGGCTATGCCGACCACATTGTCCTTGCCGCTGTGCCCAAGGTAACTGGTGGTATTGGCCTGCGGATCCAGATCTACTACCAGGACCTTGCGGCCCCTGTGCGCCGCTATGGCGGCCAAGTTGCAGACTATGGTGGACTTGCCAACGCCCCCTTTGCGATTGAATACGACTCGTTTCATACCTGATAAGCTTTGCTCATATTTAAACTAGTGTACACCATGCTGATCATGCAAAGTTGAATGGGAGCGTGAATTAGAGTCTGGATTCTAGTCCGATTTTTATGCACAACTTATAGGGCGCGGAATAGCGTATTTATGACTTGCGGCGCCACTGGGTTGGGGTGCTGCCGAACCACTGTTTGAACGCCCTGCCAAAGTTGGCAGCTTCCTGATAGCCCAGTTTTTCGCCGATTTCGGCTGCAGTCAGATGAGTTCTTTGCAGTAAATCACAGGCGTACTGGCTGCGGACCTCACACAACAGTTCCTTGTAGGAAGTATTTTGCTGTTTTAGTTTGCGGATCAGCGTTCTGGCAGTTACGCACTGTTCCGCAGCGAGAGAATCCAGTGAGGGAATTTTTCCGCCGTAGTCCAGTTTGCTGACCCGCTGATCGAAGTGTTTCAATAGCCGGGACTTGACGTTTTCAGCCATGTTGCCGGTATTGGCATGACGCTCAATCAGGATTTCCCGGCATTTTGCCAGATTGGTTCGATAAGTTGCTTCATCGTAAAGCGGGGAGGTGATGTTAGCCCACGACAGCGGTATGGCGAGTTTATTGTCGGGCTGCTGATAACGGCATTTCACCTGGTACACAGACGACAACTCGCTCGCGTAATTGGGTGGCGGGTGGGTAAAAGAGATTTCAGCATTGTCACCCAGAGCGTGTCCGGTGATCGTCTCTATCAGCGATTGCACGACTTGAAACGCCGACTCCGCCAGCCATCGGCCGGTGAGTTCGTCACCGCTTTGGTCAGTTAAAATAAACTCCAGGTGATCAGCGGATTGTTGCAGGGAAGTCTGGTGTGCATCAGCGCGGATTTCAAAAAACTCTGCCAATATTCCCAGTGCGGTAGCAAGATCGGGTGAACTTATAGCCGCAAACCCTAGCGGACCATGACTGGTGACGCCAACTGCACCGCCGTACCGTACTACCCAGGAAGAAACACCTTTTTCAACCAACTGATGGAATACGCGGCACACCATCTCCCCGGGCAGGTAGTCTCCGTCAAGCAGCGTATCCAGAGAGCCGACCTCTTCTTCAATTAGTCCGGCAAGCTGCTCGTCTGAACGCAGCAACAGTCTGAGATAGGTGGTGGCGATATGAAAATCTGAGTGCATTATGTTAATGATACACAAATCTGTCATTTAATGACTATTGTTATGTCAATTAATGCAATTTCCAGTAGCCTTAAAATACGTTATGGTCTACTTGCTAAAAACAATCATCGATACATCATGCACACATATTCAATTGAAGACGCCGACTTAGGGCATATCGAGTTTACTGATAAAAAACGCTACTGGTGGTTGTTAAGCCCATTTTGGGCGCTGATGCCGGTATTGACGATCGGCGTCTTTATAGTAGTGGGAAACCCGTGGGTTCTGGTAGTGCCCCTGATAGTGGGTTATGTAGTTCTGCCGGCCTTGGATTACCTGATTAAGCCCGACGCCACCAATCCGCCAGAGCAAATTGTGCCGCAGCTGGATGCGGATCCGTATTACCGCTGGCTGACTTACCTGATTATTCCCCTGCACATAATCAGCTTGCTGGTATCGGCCTGGTTCGTCGCCAGTTACCCGCTATCGCTGGGATTTTTTCTGGCGTTCGCCGTGTCCTGTGGTATTTATGGCGGATTGAGTATTAACACCGCGCATGAAGTGGGCCATAAAAATACCAGGCTCGCACGGTTATTGTCACGAATTGCGCTGGCAGTCACTGGTTACGGGCACTTTTGCGTGGAACACAATCTGGGCCATCATCGTGACGTTTCCACACCGGAAGATCCGGCCAGCTCGCGCATGGGTGAATCGATCTATCGTTTCGCTTTGCGTGAAATTCCTGGCGCCATGAAGCGTGGCTGGGCGGCAGAGAAAACCCGGCTCGAGCGCCGTGGATTGCAGGTATGGAGCCACCGCAATCACATCCTGCAGTCGTATGCGCTGACGCTGTTTCTGCAGGGTGGTGCAGTACTGCTGTTCGGTTGGTTGGCACTTCCCTTTTTGATTATCCATAATGTTTTTGCCTGGTTACAGTTGACCAGTGCCAACTATATCGAGCACTACGGCCTGTTGCGCGAAAAGAAAGAAAACGGCAAATACGAGAGCTGCAAACCCCATCACTCGTGGAACGCCAACCATTTGCCCAGTAATCTGCTGCTGTTCCAGCTGGAAAGACATTCGGATCATCATGCCAATCCGGCACGTCCCTATCAAAGCCTGCGCAGTTTCAATGACCTCCCGGAACTGCCTTCAGGCTACTTCGGCATGTATCTGGTAGCCTACTTTCCGCGCTGGTGGTTCAGCGTTATGGATAAAAGGTTGTTGGACATTCCTCACATCAACGGTGATTTTAACAAGATTAATCTTGATCCCAGGCACGCTGATAAATTAAAGGCACGTTATGCTGCAGCTTAACGCCGGCTCTTCTGAATTGCGCTGAGGATACCGCGCAGAATATTATTCTCCTGCACGTCCGGCTCCGCTCTTGCGATCAAGTGACGCAATCTTTGTAATGTTTCGCCCCGGTGCGGGCGCAGGAAGTTGATCTCTGTCAGTACCTGTTCCAGGTGCTGATAGAACTGCTGCATTTCACCGGTGCTGGGAAGCTCTCGTGAGGGTTGCAGAGGGTCTGGTAACTCACTCGACCACGCCTTGAATATCTCATAACTCACTATCTGTACCGCTGCGGCCAGATTCAATGAGTTGTAATCAGCCGAGGCGGGAATCGTCAGGCGATATTTGGCTTGCTGGATATCTTCATTGTGCAGGCCCATGCGTTCCGGTCCAAAAATTACCGCCGCAGATGAGTCCGTTGCTTCCCCCAGGCACATCTCAGCTGCTTGCTGCGGCGAAAGTTCCGGTAAGTCGTAGCCGCGTGGGCGCGCAGTGCAGGCAATGACAATCCTGCAATCGGCTATGGCGGCATTCAAACTATCGAAAACGCGTACCTGATCCAGCATGTGGTAAGCCCCGGCAGCCATTTTTGTTGCTTCTGCGGATGGGAAATCGCGCGGATTCACAAGACACAGGTCGCTCAGCCCCATGGTTTTCATGGAGCGCGCCACCGAGCCAATATTACCGGCATGAAAAGTGCGCACCAGCACAATGCGAATTTTGTCCAACGCTGCCACTGCTATCAGGGAGAAATAATCATAGGTCGAAAATAATAAGCCATTGAAGGGCACAGCGGCGCTATTTTGCTCTTTATATTATTGCAGCCGCCCCTATATTAAAACGATACATTCTCCTATCACCAGCCAGTGGTTTATTTCGCATATGGAACTATTACGAAGACCCTCCCTCATTATAGCCATCATCCTGCTGATTCTATTAAGCCTGCTTTCCTGGTACTGGAGCCGTGAACCCGATTTCATGGCCCTTGACCGAGTTGAGCAGCGCGTGATTGGCAGCGCAACCACCGAAATGTTGATCAAGTCCGTGGATACACTGCTGGACAAGCCCGGTGGATACCTGAGCAATGATGTCGCGCCGCCTTCAGTGTGGCTGGACAATATGCCGAACTGGGAGTTCGGCGTATTACAACAGGTTCGGGATCTCGCCAAGGCACTGCGTAATGACTACAGTCGCTCGCAAACCCAGTCGGTGGCTGATGTCGATCTGGAGCGAGCGGAACCGATGCTCAATGTGCATAACGATGCCTGGATTTTCCCCTCTGCGGAAGGACAATACAGTGACGGACGCGAAGCGCTGGAAAAATACCTGCGGCGATTGCAGGACGTGTCACAACAAGACGCACAGTTTTATGCGCGGGCGGACAACCTTAATGAGTGGCTGAGCCTGGTCGCTAAGCGGCTTGGCTCGCTGTCGCAGCGACTCTCTGCTGCCCGGCCACAGGTGCGCGTCAATATCGATTTGGCCGGAGACAGCAAGGCTGAGCAGTCGACGCAGGCCAGTTCCCAGGTAATAAGCAAGACTTCGTGGTTCAAAATCGATGACAATTTCTATGAAGCGCGAGGCACCGCGTGGGCACTGATTCACTTTTTACGGGCCGCAGAAATCGATTTTGAGCAGGTTCTAGCAGATAAAAATGCGCTGGTCAGCCTGCGCCAGATTATCCGGGAACTGGAGGCTACTCAACAACCGGTACGTTCACTGCTGATTCTTAACGGCAGCGGAATGGGCATGTTTGCCAATCATTCCCTGGTGATGTCTTCTTACATCACTCGCGCCAATGCTGCCATCGCTGACATGCGCCGCTTACTGGCGGACGGATAGGCTGTTGCCGGATTAAGCCTGACTGCAGTCCCTGCACAGGCCATGCACTTCAATCACCGGCTGTTGACTGGTAAAGCCCAGTTGATCAGCGTCAGCGCTGAGCGCCCTGGCAACCGCATTGCTGTTAACTTCGGCAATGTGGCCACAATCTTTACATATGTAGAATTGGCATTGATGGCTATCTGCCGGTGAGGGGCAACCGATGAAAGCGTTGAGCGATTCGATTCTGTGTATCAGCTGTGCATCAACCAGAAACTCAAGGGCCCGGTAGGCAGTGGGTGGAGCCGGTTTGTGGCCCTGTGCCTGTAGTTTCTGCAGCACATCATAAGCACCAATAGGGTTGTGCGAGGCCCAGATTATTTCCAGCACCTGCTGGCGGGTTTTGGTCAGGCGCAACCCTCGTTTCTCGCACTGCTGGATGGCGGAATCCAGAGCCTGGCGTTGGCAATGGGCGTGGTCATGCTTGCCATGAAACGGCGAAATTATCGATTTTGCAGCGCCTGAGCCGGGCTTACGAGCCACAATATTTATTCAATTCCGGCGGTGAGGGCAGTTGTTTTTTCCAACTGATACATCGGTTCTGTTGCAGCAGTCCAAATGTCCTGATCCACGCCTTGCGTTGATTGATTTCAAGCCTGACGGATTCCGCGGTAGGTTTGTCAGCGTAGGCGCCATACAGGAAGTAAGTCCATTCAATATCATTACTCGACGATGTAAAGCGGTGCAATTGGGCATTGTCAATAAACTTGCTGCGGGTGACGAATTCCTTGATTTTGACCGGGTCATCAAAACTTGCCAGTTGCAGCGTATAACTGTCTGCGGGCTGGCTGTATAACCATTCATTGTCATTGATCGGTCTTGGACCACTTAGCTTTTCAACCCGGCTGTCCACGCCTGCAGGTAACTGTTTTTGAACCGGTGCTGAAACAACTGCTTCAGTTGCAGTTGTATCTATTATTGGAGAGCGTTCAAAATCCTCCGTCTTAACCCATGCTTTGAAGCGCGGTGGCGCAATAACGCGATACCACTCCTTGCGTTTATCGATGATTTCAACGATTTCATTTTTTTCCAGCCGGCCTACTACCGTGCCATTAGTAATGATGGGCACTGAGCGCGCATTGACCGCACTGCCGGTGATAGTGCCGATTTCATCAACCGCATTCACATAATCGCCATGCACCCATACAGGAAAACCTTCACTGCTGGTAACCGCTGACCAGGTTTCTCCCCGCTGGACAACTTTCAGGCTGCTGCGTTCATCGACCAGGGTGATCAGCACGCTGCGCACCTTGGGATTGGTATACAAG
>JAHHOC010000462.1 GCA_018677115.1 Arenicella sp.
GCCTTGTACCGTACCTAGATTAGAGTTGTAGCTACGTTTGCGAACCCCAAGCAATATCAGCCAAACAATCAGCAACGCACCGATGGTGCCCAGCGTGTAGCCCAACCAGGTGCCCCCATTGGGACTACCAATAGGCTGGTGCCACCAATAAGCTACTATGGCGAGCCCGCTAAGTGCGAGGGCACTCCAGAAATGACGGCCACCTTTGTAATTTGCTATTGATTGATACACTGCAACACCATTTTCACCGGTTAATCAGGTTTCGAATCGACTGCCGACCAGGTCGACAAAGCTCTTGGGGTTAAAACGCATAGCGGCACCGGTCGGGCAGGCCCGAACGCAGGCATAACCACCGGGGTTGTCTTTGCATGCATCACACTTGACCGCTTTTTTAATATCGTCGCCCGGCTGATATTGCTTGCCGCCCGGGCCCGGGCCCGACCCAGTCAGCAGCCAATGCAGCAATCCCGGCTTGGCAACTGGATTTTTTTGCAGTGAGATAACGTCATAGGGACAGTTTCGCACGCAGTTGCCGCAGCCAATGCAGGCTTCCTGATCTATATAAACCTCGCCGTCCGAGGCGCGATGAATGGCGTCAGGCGGGCAATCTTTCATACAATGCGGATGCTCGCAATGGCGACACGAGGTGGGCACATGCATGTTGGCAAAAGAAGCACCCGCTTCGCGGTTCAGGCGTGAGTTGCCATCATGTGTCTCAGCACAGGCGACCTCACAATTGTCGCATCCAACGCACAGAGACTCATCAATCAGCAGCACATCGGTGCCTTCGCCCAGACCTTCAGCCATCAGGAACGACATCAATTCGCCACCCTTCGGCTGGGCTTCCATTCGCGCCTCGACAGTCAACCGGTCGCGCACGTGTTCCTGAACTACGCTGCGCATACCTGCCTCCAATTCAAGCAGCTTCATAAATGAATCCTTACTGAGGCAAATGGTCTCAGTGCGCACATTGGCACGCGCGGTATCGGTACGAACTCCGTCCCCTAAAGTGCTGGCCTCTCCAAAATAATGGCCCACTGGCAAGTAGGAAGTGATTATTTCACTGTTATCAGTTTGCTTGACAGTGGTCACTGAACCCACCCTGATCAGGTGCACCTCATCGCCTTCATCTCCCTGGCTGTAGATATTCTCACCGGCGTTGAACAGTTTTAGTTCTGTGTTATGAATAATATCTACCAGTTCGGCATGTTTGGTGTTGGGGGTAAATTTGGAATGTACGGCGCGCAGCATGAAGGCTTCATCGAGCGTTCTCTTCACTGATTCAACTGAGTTTTGCAACTTGACCATGGTGCGGCGCGGCGTCTCCACCACCACACATCCATCTCCGGCATAGACTGTTGCCGTTCTGCGCCGGCCGGATATCAGGCTTTGTTCGCCAAAAAAATCGCCCGGTTTAAAGTGAAAATCGCCTACCCCCGGCAGTTTCACATAGGCGTCACCATCAACGACGACAAAAAAGGTGTCAGTAAACTCCCCCTGCACGCAGAGTTTGTGACCGGGTTCACATAGCTGTACTTTGCTATCCAGGATAAATTCGCGGAAGGTTAGCGGGTTGATCTCCTGATAAATAGGTGCGGCCTGCTGCAGATAGTCGAGGATTTCATTAACCGATTTGTCGTAAGGAAGCCCTGCAAAAGCCTCAACCAGTAAGGGATGGTCGGCCGGTTCGATATCGTTGCCGAGAATGTATTCAACTACTTCATATCCCTGATTCATCGCCTGCTTGATCAGCGGGTAGCCGCCAAGTGCGCCAATGACATACATGCCCGGAACATTGGATTCGTATTGACTACTTAATTCCGGCAATGCGGCAGGACTTTCATTGGGAAAATCGATGCCGAAGGATTCAACAAGTTTACGTGGAGGAATCGCCCCCAGACGGGCAATCACCCTGTCGACCGGTACCGGGGTTTCTCCCGTCGGGGTGCTCAGGTAGAAAATGTAGCGGCTATCATCGTCGGGGTTTTCCTCGATACGGGCCGGGTTAGCCTCATAATGGCAATCGATTTTTCCATCTTCAATATATGACATGATTAAATCGAGATTGCCCTGTTTGGCGCGGGCAAATTCGTCGCGGCGGTTGATAATGCAAACTGTATTCTGGGCAGCTAATCCGACCGCGTTCTCAATCGCTGCGTCACCAGCGCCGACAATCGCAATTCGTTCTCCTTTGTATTCATCGGGATCATCCAACTGGTATTGGATGTGCTCGAATTCGGCTCCGGGGCAAGGCAATTTGCGGGGGTTACCCTGAACGCCAATACCTAGAATTATAGACTTGGCGCCAATCTTGTCGCCATTTGTGAGGCTGATGGTGAAGTCGCCTTTACCACCTTCGATGGCAGATACTTCTGCACCATATTTAATGTTGGTGTTGTTTTCAGCAAGGCCCTCTTCCCATTTGTCGAGGATGTACTCGCGCGTACCCGCTTCGAATTCGAGCGGACTCCGTAAAGGCAGCTTGGTGGGGGTGTCCATCACGTGCTTACCTTTCTGGTACTTTTGAATCGTATTGGAGTGCTTTGCGGTTCCTTCGAGCAATATGTGAGATAGCCCGAGTTCCCCCGCATGCGCGGCAGCACTCATCCCGCCAGGGCCCGAGCCGATTACCGCAATGTCATATGTCTCCAACCTTAACCCTCCTGCATATTGTTTTTGTATTTCCTTAATAGACTATTGACTATATTATGCCAATTAAAATATAAATTGAAGGAAAACATTGAGCTGTCCAAATTTGTCCAGCTATTTTCTGCGAATTGACAAATCACAGCAGCGGAGTCAAGATGTGTTTCCGAACGATCAGTTGGGTATAAAAACGCCATGGCGCAGAGCTGCAATAAGCAAATATCGTTGGTAAAAGGGATATCGTGAGTGCTGATGTGAACATATCAGGTCAGCACCACAGATTTTTTGAATTGAAAGTGGCGCGATGCGTAGCCAGGGAATTGAGCAAGGCCTTATTTCTGCTATGTAGTATTGTCGCGTTGGCACCTGCGCAGGCGCAACAAGTGGCGCACATAGGCGTGGCGGGGTGTGCTGGAAGCACCTGCCACGGAAGTAACGTGGCATTTGCCGGTTCAAACGTTGTGCAAAATGAATTCAGGATATGGAATGAACAGGACCCACATGCGCGAGCGTACAAAACTTTGCTGACCGCAGAGTCGCAGGCCATTGCCCGCAAACTTGGAATTGGTGATGCACACACCGACGACCTTTGCCTGGGTTGTCACGCCGACAATGTATCTGCGGAGTTCAGGGGGGACGACTTTCAGATAGCTGATGGAGTTGGCTGCGAGGTTTGCCATGGTGGTGCTGGAGACTATCTCGATATTCATGCCGACGGTGATCATCAAGCAAACCTGGATGCGGGGTTATACCCAACGGAACAGCCGGAGGCACGAGCCAGGATGTGTGTTTCGTGTCATGTGGGGAACCAGACTGACCGGCGCATTACTCACCAGATCATGGGTGCCGGCCATCCTCGGCTGAGTTTCGAGTTAAACACATTCAGCACCATACAACCCGCGCACTATCGTGTTGACGAAGACTATATTGAGCGTAAGGGAAATATCAGTGAATTGCAGATGTGGGCAGTAGGGCAATTGGTTGCCGCTGAACAAATGCTGGACAATGTCGAAGCTTTCCCGCGATCCGGATTGTTTCCCGAATTCGTGCATATGGACTGCCTGGGTTGTCATCAGGCAATGAGCAAAATTACCTGGTCGAAAAATCCCCTGACGCAGCAAAAACCAGGTGCCTTGCGTTACAACGATTCTCACCTGATGATGAGCTATCAGATAGCATTGGCAGTGGCTCCATCCGCAGCCAGCCAATTGCTGAAAAATATCCGTGTCTTTTTAAACAGCGCAGAATCGATACAAAGCCCGGCTGCAACTATTGGTGGTCTACGTCGTTCCATGGCCACGTTGAAATCGGCCTTGCAGCAGCAGCCGATAACATCAACTCAGGGCTTTGAGCTGTTAAAGGCGTTACTCGATATCGGTTTGGCTTCAAGTCATCGTGATTACGCTTCCGCTGAGCAGTCTGCAATGGCAATTAATTCAGTACTGAAGGTAATGGACGCTGATGGAATGCTGAGCGCAAATCGGAGCCGGTTAACCGGCGGATTGGATAGCATATACGCAGGCTTAAACGACGCTGAGCATTATCGGCCAAAAGAATTCCTCGCTGGTTTGCGAAAGATCAAATCGGCCATAAACTAGTTTTTGTCGACGCCGGATTGCCCGGATTTACTTATTTTTTTTGCAGCCTCAGATTTGCGGTCAACTTGCCTGATTGCAGATAAACGCTATCCGATTTAATGGCTGTAATTTTCCAGCCGTCCAGCAGTTCACCTTCCTGCATTCGCCGGGTAGCACCGCTCTGCAGATCCGCGATGATAGCGATACGGGCATTAGCGGACAGGGAAACTGCGCTGAGACGGTAGTGTTCCGCACTCGGATTACGTAATTTCTCGCGATGTGCCGCGTTAAATAAGCCTGCCAGTTCAGGCAGGGTTGATGCTGAGTCGTCAACTTCCAGAATATTTTCATTCGATGCTGTCGACCCGGAAAAGAATCGGGACAAGCTATCACTTACACTGCGGGCACTCACCGTTAGCCTTGCCTCAAGTTGTAGCGCCCCGGCTGTGCTGTGGGTGGCCTCGCGCAAGCTCATCAACTTAATATGCAGCAAGGGGCGCTGTCGCTCCAGGGCTTTAAACAGACTCTCAAGTTTTACTGCGGGAATGCTGAAACTTACATCCAGTTGGCTCTCATTCAACCATCGCGATTCGGACATAGAGCGTGGGCGTATTTCCAAGACGGTTGCTGAAGCCTGCTGCAGTGCCTGCTTGACACTGGTCTGCAGTTGATGCCCCGATACACTGGCTGTGGCTGGGCCACCCAGCAC
>JAHHOC010000463.1 GCA_018677115.1 Arenicella sp.
GCTATGGACTGTGGCCAGTGGTGATGCCCAATATCTGACCATGCAGGCATTGTTCTCGCATTGGCTATTGCAGCTGTTACTACTGGGTTGGGTGTTTTCAACTTTTTATCATCTCTGCAATGGTATCCGCCATCTGTTCTGGGACGTGGGACGCGGCTATGAAATTGAATCACTCTATGCGTCCGGCAAGGCGGTGCTTGCGGTATCAATTTCGCTGACCGGTGTATTTGTTTATCTGGCGCTGCAGGCGGGGGGTGCGCAATGAGTTTACGCAGCCCTCTCTCCAAAGCGGTTGGCCTGGGTTCGGCTAAGCATGGCTTTTCACATTGGTGGTGGCAGCGGGTCACGGCGATCGCGTTGATTCCTTTGACCTTGTGGTTTGCTTTTTCAGTTATTGGCTTAATCGGGGCGGATCACGCCCGGGTTATGGCATGGCTCGGTTCGCCGATCAACGCGACTATTGTACTGTTGTTCGTACTGACAGCGCTGTATCACGGGCAAACTGGCGTACAAGTAGTTATTGAAGATTATATTCACACGACCTGGCTTAATCTTACGCTGCTGTTATTTGTTAAATTCGCATCGGTAATCATGGCTGTACTGGCGATCATTTCCGTATTGAAAGTCGTGTTGGGAGGCTAGTTGTGCAGGGCGATTATAAAATCATTGATCATTCATTTGATGTTGTTGTGGTTGGTGCCGGTGGCGCCGGGTTGCGTGCAACTTTCGGCATGGCGGCAGCCGGTTTGTCGACCGCCTGCTTAACCAAGGTTTTTCCTACCCGCAGCCATACTGTGGCAGCGCAGGGAGGAATGAGTGCTGCTCTCGGTAACATGGGGGAGGATGACTGGCGATTTCATATGTACGACACCGTGAAGGGGTCAAACTGGTTGGGAGACCAGGATTCAATTGAATATATGTGCCGAAATGCCGCCGCCGCGGTCTATGAGCTGGAACACTACGGAGTTCCATTTTCACGCACCGAAGAAGGTAAAATTTACCAGCGTGCATTCGGCGGCATGACCACTCATTACGGTGAAGGCCAGGCGATGCGTACCTGCGCCGCCGCCGACCGAACCGGTCATGCAATATTACACACTTTATATCAGCAGGCCTTAAAGCATAGTGCGCAGTTTTTTATTGAATTTTTTGCGCTTGATTTAATTATGCAAGATGGCGAATGCCGTGGAGTGATATCGATTGATATGGCTACCGGCGAGATTCATCGTTTTCATTCCAAGCAGGTGGTACTGGCTACCGGGGGTTATGGCCGGGCTTACTTTTCCTGCACTTCCGCCCATACCTGTACCGGAGACGGTAATGCCATGGTTGCCCGGGCAGGGCTACCTTTGCAGGACATGGAGTTTGTGCAGTTCCACCCCACCGGAATTTATGGTTCCGGGTGCCTGATCACTGAAGGTGCACGCGGTGAAGGTGGATATTTAACTAACTCTGAAGGCGAGCGCTTCATGGAGCGCTATGCACCCAATGCCAAAGACCTGGCTTCGCGCGATGTGGTGAGCCGTTCGATGACTATGGAGATAAACGAAGGCAGGGGTGTTGGCAGTGATGCGGATCATATCTTCCTGCATCTTGAACACCTGGGGCCGGAGTTGCTGGAAGAGCGCCTGCCCGGTATATCCGAATCGGCAAAGATATTTGCCGGTGTCGACGTCACCAGGCAACCGATTCCTGTACTGCCCACCGTTCATTACAATATGGGGGGCATACCGACTAACTTCTATGGTGAAGTGGTCACACTGAAGGATGGAAATCCGGATAGTGTGGTACCGGGTTTGATGGCTATTGGTGAAGCAGCGTGTGTGTCAGTGCATGGTGCCAATCGACTCGGGTCAAACTCTTTGCTTGATTTAATTGTGTTCGGCCGAGCTGCCGCCCTGCGTGCGCAGGAAACAGTTAATCCAAATGACCCGTTTCCCGGTCTTGCTGAAGACGCAGGGCACGCCAGTCTCGAGCGCCTGGATCAGTTGCGTTTTGCGAGCGGTTCCCGCTCTACCGCCGATCTCCGCCTTGAAATGCAACGAACCATGCAGCAACACTGCGCGGTATTCAGGACCGGTGAGCTGATGAACGAAGGAGTGAACAAGATGGTAGCTGTTGCTGATTCATTCTCCGATATCGGTACAGTCGATCGGGGTCTGATCTGGAACACCGACTTGATTGAGACACTGGAATTGGAAAATTTGCTATGCCAAGCCGTGGTAACGATGAATTCGGCGGCCAATCGAGATGAAAGCCGGGGTGCGCATGCGCGCGATGATATGCCGGAGCGCGATGATGAAAATTGGATGAAACATACGCTAGCCTGGATTGACGATGCCTACCAGACGCGAATAGATTACCGGCCGGTGCACAGTTATACGATGACTGATGAGGTGGAATATATTAAGCCCAAGGCGCGCGTCTATTAGCTGGTCTCGAAGTTTTCAAATTGAAATAAAAAGTTATCAAATCAATAGGTTATAGAAATGGCAGAGTTTACTTTACCGAAGAATTCTAAAATCCGCAAAGGCAGGCATTTTCCAGCACCATCCGGTGCAACTAATGTGCGATCGTTTAAGGTGTATAGATGGTCACCCGACGACGAGCACAATCCCAGCACGGATGTCTACGATGTTGATATGGATAATTGTGGTCCGATGGTTTTGGACGCTTTGATTAAAATAAAAAACGAAATAGACCCTACGCTTACATTTCGTCGCTCTTGCCGCGAGGGAATTTGCGGTTCCTGCTCAATGAATATTGATGGAACCAATACCCTGGCCTGTACCAAGGCGATTGATGAATGCGGTAAAGACGTGAAGGTATACCCGCTGCCGCACATGTCAGTGGTTAAAGACCTGGTGCCCGATATGACTCATTTTTATGCGCAGTACGCATCTGTGGAGCCGTGGTTGAAAACTAAAACCCCGGTTTCTCCATCTGCCGAGCGCCTGCAGTCGAAGGAAGATCGTGATAAATTGGATGGCCTGTATGAATGTATATTATGTGCCTGCTGCTCCACTTCCTGTCCCAGCTATTGGTGGAACAGCGACAAATACCTGGGCCCTGCCATCCTGTTGCAGTCCTATCGCTGGCTGGCCGACAGCCGCGATGAGGCAACTGGTGAGCGGCTGGATGATCTTGAAGATCCCTTCAAGCTGTACCGTTGTCATACGATCATGAACTGCACCAACGCCTGTCCAAAAGGCCTTAATCCGGGTAAGGCCATTGGCGAAATTAAAAAAATGATCGCCGAGCGCTCGCTGTAAAGTTTGTTAACTTGTCAGCGCCGAATGAAAAGCAGCTGCTATGGCGCTGTCGCCGAGGTGTCCGTGAACTTGATATTCTGCTTAGCGGATTCCTGCGAACCGATTACCCCGATTTAAACGACGAGGAGCGCCGAACGTTTCAGCGCTTGCTTGAAATACAGGATCCGGTGATTATGGACTGGTTGTTCGGACGTGGCGTAGCCGATGACCCAGAACTACAGAAATTGATCGAACGCTTGCAGCAGAGCCGCCTCAGATAGTGATTTTCAGGCTGTTTTCCTGGGTTTGGTCGTACTCTCTTTGCTTCGGAAACTCTCTACGATCATATCTGCCAGGTATTTATGCAGCGGAGAATTCTTGGTACGCGCGTGCTGCACCAGCGATAGGGTATCTATTTTCAGGTTGATTGTGTCTTCCAGCGGTTTATGCACGAAGTGCTCCGCAACCAGGTTAGAGTCGCTGAGTCTGTCAG